>CABUJN010000004.1:0-64807 GCA_902491935.1 uncultured Collinsella sp. | reverse complement strand
CAAGGGCAAGAAGCGCTTACCGCAGGAGTCCTAGGGGCTTCTGATGGTCGCGGCGTCGGCAAACAAGTGAAAATAGGCGCCAGCGAACGACCCTCAAACCTAAGTGAGTAGACTTTTTTGCAATAGCCAAGCACAACCCGCATAACGAAAACTAAAACCGCAGGTAGAACCCTTGCGCAAAAGCCATGTGCTCGCGACATTGAAAAAAGTCTACTCACTTAGCTGGCGACTGCACCAAACGGCTGGGCAGAACGCCCATTTCCTGCATTTTCTCGCGCGCTGGCACCCCACGCCGCTGCTACGCCATAATAGTTGGCGGACAATCGCGAGAGAAAGCAAACACATGGCACAGACCACGACAGATACCGCCGCCAGTACCGTCTCCGGCGCCGGGGCCGCCAGCTCATTCTCGGGCGGCACGGGAACCGAAGCCGAGTTCGGCTCGCTCGGCGCGCTCTCCCCCACCTGGTGGGAGCCCGAGGACGGCAGTGAGCCCGAACCGTGGCTCACGCCCGATCAGGCCTTCGAACGCTTCTTTGAATGGACGAGCAGCCGCGGCATCGAGCTGTGGGGTCACCAAGAAGAGGCCCTCATGGACCTGGCCGCCGGCGATCACGTCATTTTGGGCACACCGACCGGATCGGGTAAATCGCTCGTCGCGCTGGGCATGCTCTTTATGGGCATGGCGCAGGGCAAGCGCTGCTATTACACGGCCCCCATCAAGGCCCTGGTCAGCGAAAAGTTCTTCGATCTGGTACAGGTACTCGGCCGCGATAACGTTGGCATGATCACCGGCGATACGCACATCAACACTAAGGCGCCCGTCATCTGCTGCACGGCCGAAATCCTTGCCAACGATGCACTGCGCGAGGGCGAGGGCGCCGACGTGGGCTGCGTGGCCATGGACGAGTTCCACTACTTTGCCGACCCCGACCGCGGCTGGGCATGGCAGGTGCCGCTGCTCACCCTGCCCCACACGCAGTTTATGCTCATGAGCGCCACGCTCGGCGATGTCACCGCGATCGCCGCCTCGCTCGAGGAACACACCGGCGCTGCTTGCGACTTGGTTGTCGACGCCCCGCGTCCTGTTCCGCTGAACTACGACTATGTGACGACCTCCCTCGAGGGCACCGTCGAGCTCGCTATGCGCCGCGGCGAGGCCCCGCTCTATATCGTGCACTTTAGCCAGGATGCCGCCCTTGCGACGGCACAGTCGCTCGCCAATTTTGGCATCGCCAGCAAGGAGCAGCGCGAGGCCATCAAAGAGGCGGCCAAGGGCACGAGCTTCTCGACGGCCTTTGGTAAGATTCTCAAACGCCTGCTTGGATGCGGCGTCGGCGTGCACCATGCTGGCATGTTGCCGCGCTATCGCCTGCTGGTCGAGCGCTTGGCGCAGCAGGGCCTGCTGCCCGTCATCTGCGGTACCGATACGCTCGGCGTCGGCATCAACGTGCCCATCCACACCGTGGTGCTCACCGCGCTCACCAAGTTCGACGGCTACAAGATGCGTCGCCTGCGCGCCCGTGAGTTCCATCAGATCGCTGGTCGCGCCGGCCGTTCGGGCTTCGATACCGAGGGCATGGTCATCGCCGAGGCCCCGGAGCACGAGATCGAGAACGCTAAGCTCATGGCCAAGGCGGGCGACGACCCCAAGAAGCTCCGCAAGATTAAAAAGAAAAAGGCCCCCGAGGGCTTTGTCACCTGGAACAAGCAGACCTTTGAGCGCCTGATCGAGACGCAGCCCGAGACGCTCAAGCCGCGCCTTCGCATCACACACTCCATGGTGATTAGCGTGGTCGAGCAGGGCGGCGATGCCCGAGCCCGCGTACACGACCTCATCGAAACGAGCCTGCAGACTCCCGAGGAAAAGGCCAAGCTCGAGGTTCGCGCCGACGAAATCTTCGCCACACTCATCGATTCCGGCGTCGTCGTTCGCACCGAGGTGCCGCCCGCGCCCGACGCTCCGGCTGACGCCGCGCCGGACATCGACTACGCGCTGACGGTCGATCTGCCCGAGGACTTCGCACTCGATCAGCCGCTCTCGCCGTTCTTGCTTGCCGCGTTGGAGCTGCTCGACCCCGAGAGCGAGACCTATACCATGGATCTGATCTCAATGGTCGAGGCAACGCTCGAGGATCCCAAGCAGGTATTGCGCGCACAGGAGCGCGCCGCGCGCGACCGCGCGATGGCCGAAATGAAGGCTGACGGCGTCGATTATGAGGAACGCCTGGAGCGCATCCAGGATGTCACCTACGAAAAGCCGCTCGAGGACTTGCTCGATGCCGCCTTCGACAAGTACTGCCAGGAAGTACCCTGGGCCAACGACTACCAGCTCTCTCCCAAGAGCGTCCTGCGCGATATGCTGGAAAGCGCGAGCGATTTTAAGGGCTATATCCAAAAGCTCGGCATCGCCCGCTCCGAGGGCATTTTGCTGCGTTACCTGGCAGAGGCCTACCGTTCACTCGACCGCACCGTGCCCATCGAGAAGCGCGACGAGCGCCTGCGCGACATTATCTCGTGGCTGGGCTTTGTGGTGCGCTCGGTGGACTCGAGCCTGGTGGATGAGTGGGAGAACGCCGGCAACCCGACAGCCCTCGATGCTGCGCCGCCGCAGGGCATCGACGAGGTCGTGGCGGACCGTCGCGGCTGCACGCTATTGGTGCGCAACGCGCTCTTCCGCCGCGTGACCCTTGCCGCCCGCGAGCATGTTCGCGACCTGGGCGAGCTCGACGACGACTGGGGCATGAGCGAGATCCGCTGGCAAAAAGCACTCGACGCTTACCACGAGCAGCACGAGGAAATCCTCACCGACGGAGATGCCCGCAGCGCCGCGATGTTTTCCATTGACGAGTCCGACGAGAAGACCGCGCACGTATGGCACGTGCACCAGATCTTTGCCGACGAGGATGGCGACCACGATTTTGGCATCATGGGCGATGTCGATCTGGACGCCACGCAAGACGGCGGCGAGGTCATCTTCAAAAACTACCGCGTCGGCTTTATCGAGGACCTGCTCGAGGACTAGCCGAACGTACCGAAACGAAACGAAGCGGGGCCGTTGGCAATTTCGCCAGCGGCCCCGCTTTTGCACTATCCGCTATACCTTACTCGGCATCCTCGATCTCATACGAATCCGCCTCGGCTGGCTCATCGTTTGTCTCTGACGCAGCCCCGCGCGCCTCGTCAAACGCCGCCTTCATGGTCTTGTTGCCCCACGTGAGCTTGCGAATGGTAAGATCGTCGGCCTTCTTGTTGGCTAGGCGCAGATTGTTCTCGGAGGACAGCAACGCCTCCTTGGTTTTCTGCAGATGGCTAATCGTCTTGTCGATCTCATCAATCGCCGTTTGGAACTTGCGGCTCGCGATCTCGTAGTTGCGACCGAAATCATTCTTGAACTTTTCCATCTTGGCTTCGAAGTTCGTAACGTCGATATTCTGCTGTTTGTACTCCGCTAGCTCCTGCTTATAGCGCAGCGAACCCATGGCGGCGTTGCGAAGAAGCGTAATCATGGGAATGAAAAACTGCGGGCGGATCACGTACATCTTCTCGTAGCGATAGCTCACGTCGACTATCCCTGCGTTATAGAGCTCGCTCTCGGGCTCGAGCAGCGTGCAGAGCACCGCGTACTCACAGCCTTTTTGGCGGCGATCGTGATCGAGTTTCTTAAAGAAGTCCTCGTTTTTATGCTTGGTCGCAGTCTCGTCGTTCTCGTTTTTCATCTCGAACATAATCGAAATGACCTCGTTACCGCTTGCGTCGCACTCGCGGAAGATAAAGTCGCCTTTGGTACCCTCGGACGCATCGTTATCTTTCTCGAAGTACGCGTTGGGAAACGCCGTCATGCGCAGACGGTTGAACTCGGTCTCGCAGTGCTGCTCGAGCGACTCGCCCACCATCTTGGTGGACAGGCGGACCTTCATGTCCTTAAGGCGCTCAATCTCTTCATCCTTGTAGCGAATCAGGTCATCGCTCGCGCGCTTGGCCTGCGCAAGCTCGAGCTCGTGTGCCGCCTTGGCTTGCTCCTCGCGAGAATCGCGCACCGCCAGCTCGCTCGTCAGCTTGGCACGCGCTTCGTCACGCTCACGCTCTGCTGCGGCAACCGCCTCCGATAGGTTCATTTTGGCCGTCAGTTCCTGTTCGCGCAGCTGAGCACGCAGACCCTCGGCTTCCTGCTCGGACTGAGCCTTTGCGACGGAAAACTTCTCTTGTACCTGCGCGCGATAGTCAGCAAGCGTGCGCTCGGCCTCGCTGCGAGCGGCCTCGAGCTCACGCTGCGACTCGGCCGCAGCAGCAGCAAGCGTCATCTCCTGGGCCTTGTCCGCCGCGGCAAGCCTGGCCTGCAGCTCGGCAATCTGAGCATCACGTGCAGCTAAATCGTTTTGAGCAGCATTACGTGCCGCCGCCTCGGCAAGCCTGGCTTCATCATCTTTGCGCCCCAACTGCGCACGCAGGTTGTCGATCTCGCGCTGCAGCTCGGCATTCTCCTTTTGAGCATCGGCGCGGGCCTCAACCGCCGCACGCTGGCTTGCACTCTCGCGCTCTGTGGCAGCGCCCTCGAGCTTGGCGCGCAGCTCGGCAAGCTCAGCATCGCGCTTGGCAACCTCTTGTGCCAGCTGCTGAGCTGCAGCATTCTTCTGCTCGACAAGCTGAGCGTTGCGCTGAGACTCTGCCTCCTGCAAAGCGGCTGACGAACGCGAGCGCTCAAGCTCCAGCGCCTGCTCGCCCTCGCGTCGAGCCGCCGCTACGCGCTCATCCAGGTCACGCGAGAACTCAGCATCGCGCACTTGCTTGACGATATCCGCATAGCCGGACGCATCGACCTTAAAAACTTCGCCGCAATGCGGGCACTTGATCTCGTTCATAGCAGCTCCTCGATGGACGCAAATTTCAACCGCCTACACTCTACCGCGCCACGCGGACAAAAAAGGCGCCGCCGCCATAATGGCAACGGCGCCAGAACCACCACAAAGGTGCCTGTCCCCTTTGTGGTGGTTCGAGCATTACAGTCCAAAGAAGCCCAGGATTTGATCGCGGCTTACGGGTCTGTAGTCGTTGGCATCAAGGCCAACGTCATAGCGCAGGATCGGGCGCTCGCGATCGCGGTTGCGTGCGTTGGTGCGGTCACCCCTGCTGTGGATATGCCCATGCAGCATAATGGCGCCACGTGCCTTGCCGTTCCAGCTGAGCATGGGGTAGTGGCTCATAACCAGACGATGGCCCTTGGCATAGCCGGGAGCAATCTCCAGGTAATCGCGCACGTCTTCCCAAATTTGCGGGGCGTCGGAATCTTCCCAGTCGCCGTCATGGTTACCGCGGATGAGCGTCGCATTCTTGCATTCGATACGCTCGCGCAGGCGCACCGCCTCCGCCATGGGCAAGCGATACGTAAAGTCTCCCAGGATATAGAGGCGGTCGTCCGCAGCCACGCACTCATTGATGGCATCGATGACCTTGCGGTTCATCTCCTCGACCGAATCAAACGGTCGATCCATGTCGTGCAAGATATTCGTATCGCCCAGGTGCAGGTCGGCGGTAAACCACATCATCGTCTATGCCCTCATTTCGCAATGCATCCAACTCGTGCTAAGTATACAGACACAGCGATGCGGCGGTTATCCAAAGAGCCCGCCGAACAGTCCGCGGCGGCGCTTGTCTTGCTTTTTCGAAGCGTCACCCTGAGTTTTCTTGTCCTGCCGCATCTTACGGTCCTGTTCCAGCTCATCGTCATCGAGTAGCACATCCCACTCAAACGGATCATCTGCCAGATCAAACAGGTCATCGTCATCAAACATGGCAGCCTCCATTGCCGACTAGCGAGCATCCACCACGTAGAGCCCAACGCGCACCTGATGCCACGGGCTGCGCTCGGGGGCAACCTGTTGCACACGGGCCTCAAATACGTCCTCGTGGCCGTAATACATCATCAAGGACAGTGGGCCGACCTCGTTTCCCGGAACGTAGCCAAGTTTGGTCTTGCCATAGTAGATCGCAACTGCCTCGGGGTCATGGGGATTATCGCGCTCGGCACACAGCGTCAGTTTATCGCCCGCTTTAAGATCGCCTAGGACCAAAGCGCCATCGGCATACTGAAATCCTGCAATGTGAAATGACAGAAGAACACGCGAAGGCTCGTACATAGCAGCTCCTCTAACGGCCGGATAAACCGGTGTGTAACCTTATTGAGAAGTCTACGGTCCCGTGCGGACACAAATACATCCTGTCTGCGTCCTTCAATCGTTTGCCTCAACGCTTGCGCGACAGAACGCTTGCAGATAAGATAGGAACACGGATGGCACCCGTTGCCGCGGGTCTTGCCAACTCCGATACACGTTTTCATCGTGAGAAGTGGCCGTCTTCGCTTACGCGGGGGCGGCTATTTCATTCGGCCGATAAACAGACCGAGTTCGATAGCCGCAATCAACAACGCCAATAACGAAATAACATCGCTTACGTTCATACCAAATCCCTTCTAAAGGGAGTTGGCCCATCCGTGCTCCATAACAGTAGTCTAACGCAAAATGCAGGTAATAGGAACACTTGTTCGTATTACCTGCGCCCTTTTCTAATGCACAAACATGCGCACGAACTTGTGCTTCCAGCTTGCGTAGGGCGCATACCGAAACGGCACGTCCAGCCAAGTTGCCTTGTTCACGATACTCTTCTTGTGGCTAAACGTATCGAAGCTCTCGCGTCCATGGTACTGCCCCATACCGCTCGCGCCCATGCCGCCAAAGCCCATATGGCTCGTAGCCAAGTGCATGATCGTGTCGTTGACACAGCCACCGCCAAAGGGCACGTAACGCACGAAGCGCTGCTGAACTGCGCGGTCCTGACTAAAGATATACAGGGCCAGCGGCGTCGGACGATCCGTAATAAACGCTTCGGCCTCGTCTAGGCTCTCAAACGTCAGCACCGGCAAGATGGGACCGAAGATCTCCTCCTGCATCACGGCGTCATCGGGGGTCACGCCGTCTAGGATCGTCGGCTCAATCTTGAGCGACGACTCGCGCGCCGTGCCTCCCAGCACGACCTTATCGGGATCGATCAGCCCGCGCACGCGCGCAAAATGCTTAGCATTGACGATATGCCCGTAATCCTCGTTATCGAGCGGATGCTCGCCAAACATACGGCGGACCTCTTCCTTGATGAGGCCCAGCAGCTCGTCGTGCACGCGCGTATCGACCAGCAGGTAGTCGGGCGCCACGCAGGTCTGCCCTACGTTGAGCCATTTGCCAAAGGCGATACGCCGTGCCGCGACCTTCAAGTTTGCCGTCGCGTCCACGATGCAGGGGCTCTTGCCGCCCAGCTCAAGCGTCACGGGCGTGAGGTTTTTACTCGCGCGCTCCATGACGAGCTTGCCGACCGGAACGCTACCGGTAAAGAAGATCTTGTCCCAGCACTCATCGAGCAACGCTTCGTTCTCGGCGCGCCCGCCCTCGACAACCGTCACCAGGCGCGGATCAAATGCCTCTTCACAGATTTGCTTGAGCACCGCGCTCGATGCCGGAGCATAGGCACTCGGCTTGATGACCACGGTATTGCCCGCGGCAAGGGCGCCGGCGAGCGGCTCGAGTGTTAGCAAAAACGGGTAGTTCCACGGAGCCATGATGAGCGTGACGCCATAGGGCACGGCTTGCGTTTTGCACGCGCTCACGGCGTTGGCAAGGTCACACGGACGCAGGCGCGGACGACTCCATCGAGCCACGTGAGCGATCTGATGACGAATCTCGGAAAGCGACGTGCCGATCTCGCACATATATGCCTCGTCATGCGACTTTCCCAAATCGGTCTTGAGTGCATGGGCGATATCGGCCTCGTGCGCCCGTACCGCATCGCGTAAACTCACGAGCGCGCGACGTCGGGCATCAACATCAAACGTAGCGTGCGTTTTAAAGTAAGTGCGCTGATCGCCGACGATGCGCGCAATTTCCTCGGTGTTCATGGCACCCTCCTAGTTCTCGTCCTCAAACATACCACCCGCGACGACCTCGTACATACGCTCGAGCTCCAAGCGGTCCATCAAAAGCGGAACGGGGTACAGCGGATTGGCCTCGGCATCGGCATGCGCCGCCATCTCGGGAATGTCGGAGCGGCGAATGCCCGAGACATATTTGGGGATTCCCAGGATCTCGTTCATGCGGTCGACCCAATCGATAAAGGCCTCGGCCGCAAGACTATCCTGCGCGGTAGCCGGCGCAATGCCCGCCATGCGAGCAAGATCGGCAAGCTTGGGGGCGGCGGCGTCACCATAAGCGCGAAGCATGTGCGGCAGGATGATCGCGTTGGCCAAACCGTGCGGAATTCCGTATCGGCCGCCCAGACTGTGCGCGATGGCATGCACATATCCGACATAGGAGCGGGTAAACGCAACGCCCGCCTTATACGCCGCCGAAAGCATATTGCGACGAGCGCGCATGTCGTCACCATGCTCATAGGCCTCGAGCAAATTGTCGTGGATAAGCTGCACCGCCTGTCGCGCCATCTTGCGCGTATAGGGCGTGGTGCTTCGCCCGATAAAGGCCTCAACGGCATGCGTCAGGGCGTCCATGCCCGTCTGCCCCGTAATGGAAGCGGGCAAGCCGCACGTAAACTCGGGGTCGTGGACTGCAAAACACGGGATGAGCACAAAGTCGTTAATGGGGTATTTGTAGTGCGTCCCGTCATCGGTAATTACCGCCGCAAGCGTGACTTCGCTTCCCGTACCGGCGGTAGTGGGAACGGCGATGAGCAGCGGCAGGCGACGATGAATCCGCAGCAGGCCACGCATCTTGTTGATGGGCTTGTTTGGCTGCGCAATGCGTGCGCCCACGCCCTTGGCACAGTCCATGGCCGAGCCACCGCCAAAGCCGATAATGGCCTGGCAGGCGCTCTCTCGATACAGGGACGCCGCTTCTTCCACGTTTGAAACCGTGGGGTTTGCACGCGTTTCGGCATAGACCGTAACGCCAATCCCCCTGCATGCGAGCGCCGTCTCGAGCGGTGCCGTGAGCCCCAGACGGGCAATGCCGGGATCCGTCACGATAAGGACCTTCTGGATCGAGCGCTTTTGAAGCACCGCGGGCACATCCTCGGCATGCTCTAAAATGCGCGGCTCGGTATAGGGCAGGATCGGCAATGCAATGCGAAAAACCGTCTGATATGTTCGGCACCAGGCACGACGGGCTAGATGCATAAAGGAAACTCCTTCATTTGTTGATAGGTCAACATTTGCTCGCCCGATTGTACTCAGCGGCGGTCAAAGACGGCCTGCCAATCGTTAATCAATCAACATCTTCATATCTCAAAATTGTTTTATTAAAAATCATTCCTAATAGGCTTCACATTTGGTTGCATTTATGGATAATAGAACTCGTCAAGACGCACGTCCGGAGAGGGCCCTTACGGGACCGGACGAGCGCACAATCGCCATCGATCGAAAGGATCGAATCATGAAGTTTGTTTGCCCCGTTTGCGGTTATGTGGAAGAGTTCGACGGCGACCAGCTGCCCGAGGATTTTAAGTGCCCCCAGTGCGGCGTTCCCGGTTCTCGTTTCCTGAAGCAGGAGGAGGGTCAGCTCGAGTGGGCTGCCGAGCACGTCGTGGGCGTCGCCAAGATGGAGGGCGTCTCCGAGGACATCGTTGCCGACCTGCGCGCCAACTTTGAGGGCGAGTGCTCCGAGGTCGGTATGTACCTGGCCATGGCTCGCGTCGCTCATCGCGAGGGTTATCCCGAGATCGGCCTGTACTGGGAGAAGGCTGCCCACGAGGAGGCCGAGCATGCCGCCAAGTTCGCCGAGCTGCTGGGCGAGGTCGTGACCGACTCCACCAAGAAGAACCTCGAGATGCGCGTTGAGGCCGAGAACGGCGCCACCGCCGGCAAGACCGATCTTGCTAAGCGCGCCAAGGCCGCTGGCCTCGATGCCATCCACGACACCGTGCACGAGATGGCTCGCGACGAGGCTCGCCACGGCAAGGCTTTCGCCGGCCTGCTCAAGCGCTACTTCGGCTAAGCCAGCAACCTGAGACATAACCTCTAGCTCGATGAGGCCCGGACCGCATGGTTCGGGCCTTTTTCGTGCCTCATAAACTTGTTAACTACCTGAAATAGGACCGCCTTCAGCATCGGCTTCTCGTCAAAAACTAAGTGAGTAGACTTTTTGGAACTTGCCGAGCAGACCATCCATATCACTTTATAAAGCCGCAGGTAAATGCCTTGTTGCAAAACGACCTAGTCGCCAAAGTGCCAAAAGTCTACTCACTTAGATTCGCAGCCGTCCACGATCGAGCCATTTTGTGTCTAACGGGCATCTTTCCGTCGATTACTCCCAATTTTGTCCAGTCAACGAATAGTTCAGACCTGAGTAATGTCTCAGCCCTTTGCTCATCTGAGCTTTTATCACGATATTCAGCATCGAGCATCCTGCATACGGCCTTAACGATCGCGCGGAATCTATCCTCATCCGATATCTGTCTGTGTGTCAGGAGAAGCACATCGTAGCCCATGGCCTGAAGGGCCGTCATGCGGTCAGCGTCACGCAAGCCATCCCCTGCGCGTCCGTGCGAGGCCTTTCCCTGACATTCAATGGCCACCTGTCGCCTGCCGTCCGGCGAAGACAGAAGTATGTCGATATATACACGGGACTTTCCCACAATCGCTCGAGCACTTGTGCTTAGCATCACTTCAACATTAAGCTCTATGTCGCAAAAGCCTACGCCTCCCAGGGATCGCGGCAGTGCAAGTAGCAAATACGCCTCGACCTCAAAAGGCGACGCGGCACCCAATGGAACAAGTTGCGACACCGTCCTAAATCTATTGCCGTAACGTATCCCGCAAACATCTGAACAAAAACGGTCAAGGTCTCCGCCCAAAACCAAAGCGTCTCGACGCCATAAATTTGAAGCGGCGCCGCTCTCGGACGGGCAGCGCACCCAACCGAACGTTGTCGAAATCGCACCCGAATCAATTGCACGCGAAAGCTCCGCCTCGAGTGCCGTCGGCAGGGCGCACACCGCAAACAAGCCGCACATCTCCGCCAATACAAAAAGAAGTTGGAGATCCGTCAGATGCCGCGACATGATAAATGCCGTCAGTAGAGGAGACGTAACCAAAAATCCATGCTCCGTTTCCAGCACGGATTCCCTGGGGAGCTCACCAAGAAACAGCCGCTGCTTAATGCTGGCAGGGCAAGTCCGTTTGTTTCTCGTCCGAACCAATGTATACAACGGAAAACCGAGCGCAACCGCAGCTGTCGGGTTGCGGGCGAGATCATATCGCTGCCGGTCTTCTTCCGGTCGTGGAAGCGGCGGGCACAAAGCGCGGACTTGAGGAGGCAAACGCCAGTACCTAAAAGCCGATATGTCACAAAGTAGATCCTTCATAGGCACAGGAAAACACGGATTTCAACCCAGTCGGTCTCCCATTGGCGCAAACGCAACAAAAATGGCACCGAACGGACTGCTAAGTTTTCAACAGCCCTCCCCAACTGGCCAAAAGCTTGCCAAGAGCTGGACGAAGCCCTGTTGAAAACTCATTTTTTCTCATGCGGAAGCTTTGCACGGCAAGTGAGTAGACTTTTTGGAACATCCCGATCAGACCGGTCATCCTGCTTCTCAAAACCACAGGTAGATAGCTTGTGGCAAAACGGCCTGGTCGCCAAAGTACCAAAAGTCTACTCACTTAGATTGCAGAGCTCCCCCATTAGCTGCAATTCCAAGGTATTAAGCACTTTCGGACTCAGGTCGTCATACTGGACAAGAATTTGAGTTGAGTTTTCAGGAACAAATGCGCCATCGGCGCACCAATAACAGTCACTGATATCGATGAACGGAATGCCCGAGCGCGTGAGAGCCCGCGCAAAAGAGCTTCCGCCCGTTCCGCGCTCCGCAAATACAGTGCAGTAAAGACCCGCGTCTGCATGCTCAATCGAGACCTCCCCTGCCGGAAACGCTTTCCGCACAAGCGACGCCAGGCCATCACGCGCCTCGCGAGCACGAACGCGTACGCGGTTCGCATGTCGCTCGTAATCACCCGATTCCAGCAAACGAGCCAAAGCGACCTGGTCAACAGAACTCACCGACGAGGCGTAAAAACCAAGGTTGCGCCTAAACCGCTCAATTAGCTCATCAGGCAACACCATGTACGCTAGACGCAACGCCGATGAAAGGCTCTTCGAAAACGTGTTGGTGTAGATGACCGATTGAGCGGCATCGATCGACGCGAGCGCGGGAATCGGCTTGCCGGCTAGACGAAACTCGCAATCAAAGTCATCCTCAATGAGATACCGACCTGGTCGCTCGGCGGCCCAGCTCAGCAGCGCATATCGGCGCGCAATGCTCGTCACAAGGCCGGTCGGATACTGATGGGACGGCATCAGGTGAAGGACATCGGTCCCGCTTTTCTGCAGAGTGTTCAAGTCCACGCCCTCATCATCCAACGGGATATGTCGAACTTTGCAGCCCATAGCCTGGTAGATGCGCGTCAGACGCAAATAGCCCGGGTCCTCAACGGCATACACCTTGTCAGCGCCAAGCAACTGAACCAACATGGTATCGAGCAGCTGGGCGCCCGCGCCGATAACAATGTTATTAGGATCGATATTCATGCCCCTTGTCCCGCGCAGATGGTGAGCAATTGCGCGTCGTAGCCGAGCGGTGCCCTGTGCCGGTGCGGGCGAAAAGATCTCGCGTTCGTCTTCGGATGCCAGCGTCGCCCGTAGCGCGCTTTGCCAAAGTCGCGCCGCCTCCAAAGCGGAAGGAGAAAGTGCGTCGAATCGCTCGACCTGTCTGTTGACATCATGCGCGCTGGGGCCCACAGAGACGGCATCTCGGTCGATACTCCCCGTAGCCAAAGGCAAAACTGGTGCATCCGGAAGCTCGCAAGCGTAGTAGCCACGACGCGGCATTGAGCAAATATAGCCCTCGGCAAGTAGCTGGCTATATGCATTCTCGATGGTAATGACACTGATTCCCAGATGGCTGGCAAAGGCGCGCTTAGACGGAAGATGCTCCCCCGCCGCAATGCGCCCAGCAACAATATCGTCTCGAATTTGCTGGTAAACATATTCATAGAGCGATGCTTCGCCGCGTTTTTCCAAATTGTAGTCAAGCATGAGCATATCACCTGACCTTATTAAGCCATTCAATCTGGTATTAGTCTGACCTTGTTATTATCTCGAAAACTGAGTATTTCGCCATACCCAGCTCCCCGATAGGATGTTCCGTCAAGCAATGCACATGCCAACCAAGGGAGCAACCATGGCAGAACAGACCAGCAAGGCCGATCGCGTCAAACTCAATCGAGAGCTCGCGCAGATGCTCAAGGGCGGCGTCATCATGGACGTCACCACGCCCGAGCAGGCACGCATCGCCGAGGAGGCAGGCGCCTGCGCCGTCATGGCACTCGAGCGTATCCCGGCCGACATCCGTGCCGCAGGCGGCGTCTCGCGCATGAGCGACCCCAAGATGATCAAGGGCATCCAGGAGGCCGTCTCCATCCCCGTTATGGCCAAGTGCCGCATCGGCCACATTGTCGAGGCGCAGGTCCTTCAGGCCATCGAGATCGATTACATCGACGAGTCCGAGGTTCTCTCCCCTGCTGATGACGTCTATCACATCGACAAGACCCAGTTTGACGTGCCGTTTGTCTGCGGCGCCCGCAATCTGGGCGAGGCGCTACGCCGTGTTGCCGAGGGCGCCACGATGATTCGCACCAAGGGCGAGCCGGGCACGGGCGACGTCGTTCAGGCTGTGCGTCACATGCGCAAGATCCAAAAGCAGATCCGCGACGTTGTCGCTCTGCGCAATGATGAGCTCTTTGAGGCAGCCAAGCAACTGCAGGTTCCGGTCGAGCTGGTACGCGAGGTTCATGCCACGGGCAAGCTTCCCGTGGTGAACTTTGCCGCCGGCGGCGTAGCGACCCCCGCCGACGCCGCGCTGATGATGCAGCTGGGCGCCGAGGGCGTCTTTGTCGGCTCGGGCATCTTTAAGAGCGGCGACCCTGCCAAGCGCGCCGCCGCCATCGTCAAGGCCGTGGCGAACTTCACCGATGCCAAGCTCATCGCCGAGCTTTCGGAGGACCTGGGCGAGGCCATGGTGGGCATCAACGCCGACGAGATTGAAATCATCATGGAGGAGCGCGGGCGCTAGTCCAGCAGAAAGGATCGCACATGAGCGATTATGCAGACCAAACGGTCGCCGTGCTGGCGGTCCAAGGCGCTTTTGCCGAGCACGAGGCAAGACTATCCGAGCTGGGCGCACACTATATTGAGCTGAGGCAGGCGGCCGATTTGCGGCAGAACTTTGATCGCCTGGTCCTCCCTGGCGGCGAGTCCACCGTTCAGGGCAAGCTGCTTGACGAACTGGGGATGCTCGAGGAGCTTCGTGCCCGTATCGCTGAAGGCACGCCGGTCCTGGGCACCTGCGCCGGCCTGATTCTACTGGCTCACGACCTTGCCGCCCACGATGACAAGGGAACACCGCGCCTGGCAACCATGGATGTGCTCGTTGAGCGTAATGCCTATGGCAGACAGCTCGGCAGCTTTCGCACCAAGGGGTGGGTAGGAGGTATCGAAGGTGAAGTGCCGTTAACGTTTATCCGTGCACCCCGCATCGTCAAGGTGCACGGCAATGCCAAGGCCTTGGCCGAAGTCGATGGCCGTATCGTCGCCGCCCGTCAAGACAAACAGCTCGGTGTCACCTTCCACCCCGAGCTCGACGACGACACGCGCCTCCACGAGTTCTTCCTCCAAATGTAGGCAGAAAACAAACGAGCGTTGATTTTCGGACGCATAGCGATAGACGACCACATTTGCCCAGATAAAGCCGACCAAAATAAACCTGTCCCTTTTTGGCAGGTTTGGACTATGGGAACGCCGATGTTTTTGTACCGACAGCGAGCGCCGCCCAGGGCGAACAAGTTGGCATGAAAAAGGCGAGGCATAGACCTTCTGGTCATGCCTCGCCTTTTGAATGACAAATTGTCGCCCTGGGCGGCGCGCAGCGTCAACTAGTTACGCGGTTTGGTAAAATCGCGTAACTAATTAGAAACGGTTGCCGCGGAAGCCGCCGCCATTGCGGCCGCCACGATCGCCACCGCGACCGCCGCGGTCGTTACCACGGTTGCCGCTAAAGCCACCACGGTTGCCGCCAAAGCCGCCTCGACCGCCGCGGTCGCCGCCACGGTCACCAAAGCCGCCGCGGCCGCCGCGATCGCCACCGCGACCGCCACGGTCGCCGCGACCGCCGCGGTCGCCGCCACGGCCACCGCGATCGTCACGGCCGCCGCGAGGACCGCGGTCCTCGTCCAGGCCCATGGCGACGAGCGGAGCGATAACCTTATCGAGAGCGGCCATCAGCTCGGTGGCCTCCTCGTAAGAAAGCTCGGGCAGGAGCTTCTCCTTCTTGTTGGCAAGCTCGACCAGACCCTCAGCGGCATCCTCGGCAGCGAAGACGACGATCTTGCGCATATCGCCCTCGGCGTCGTCGATGCGGCCGACCAGATCGGCAGCCTCGGCCTCGGCCATCAGACCATCGAGCTCACGAAGGCGCATGCCCAGCAGGTCGGACATTTCCTTCTGCTCCATCTTGGGCTTGAGGTCAAGGAGCTTGATGGCGCGCTCGATGTTCGCCATGCGCTCGGCCTTGGCCTCCTCCTCCTTGGAAATAGCAAAGCGACGGCTACGCAGCAGGCGGGCGGCCTTCTGCATCTTGTCCATCAGCTCTTCGTCATCGTAATCAGCGGCGGCCTCGACAACCTCGGCCTCCTCCTCGGCGGAAACCTCGTCAGCAGCCTCAACCTCGGCAGCTTCGGTCTCCACGGTCTCGACTGCCTCGACCTCGGCAGCCATGGTCTCGTTCTCGGTCTCGTTCATGATCTCTTCGTTCTCGGACATGAGACTCCTTCTTGGCCCTCTCGGGCATCATCGCCCCATTCGCGGGGCCCGTCGCGCACTCTTTGCGCTTTAAACATTCATGCCTCTCGGCAAAACGTCCATTAGTTTATGGTGTCGCCATCCAATCTAGCTGCAGAATCTATGTGCACACATTAATGCGACATGTGCGACTCGCGACGAGCGTACACCAGCGACGTCACGAACCCGACCACGGCAATTACAGCCGCCACACGCACGGCAGCTGCAAATCCAATCGCCTGGTCAACGTCCGTCGCAACGCCAGCGGCGCCGGCAGTCGCCGCAGAACTCGAGAGCAGACCGATAAACAGCGACGGGCCAAACGATGCGGCAATCATGTTCCACGTGTTAAGCAATGCCGTTCCGTGAGGATGCTCAGCGGCAGGCAGCGTCTCCAAGCCGGCCGTTTGCGAGGGACTCAGCACCAAACCGACTCCGGCATACACCACAACGGTCAGCGCCACGACGACGCCGATGTTCATGCTTGCCGCCGTCATCGAGATGGCAGTCTGTCCCACGGCAATCAGGGCAAAGCCGACCGGCAGCAGCGGCCATGCGCCACGGGCGTCCATCACGCGTCCGCCCACAATCGAGGTCACGGCGTTGCAGGCAATCGCCGGCAAAATGAGCAAGCCCGCAACAAGGGCGGTCATGCCGTATGCGCCCTCAAAATAGAGCGGCAACAAAACGCTCATCGAGAACGTCGTCATCATCGACACCACCACAAGCAGGCACGCAGGCCAAAAGCGAACGCTCGCCATGGGACGCACGTTAAGCACCGGATGTTCGAGCTTGAGCTGACGGGCCGCAAACAGGCCGAGCAGCACAATGGCGGCGAAAAGTGCCACGATACCGGCAATCAGATTGGTCGAGAACTCGCCTACGGAATACACAAATGCCGTAATGCCGGCCGCGAGCAAAACAACCGACAGAATATCAAGCGTGGTATTCGAGCGCTCTCCGACATTCTGGACATGCTTTACGCCCGCCGCAGCGACCACAATGCCGCCCACCAGCGGCACTACGAACACCGCCCTCCAGCCAAACAACGTGCACATAAGACCACTGATCACGGGTCCAAACGCCGGCCCCAACGTAATGCAGGCACCGCCCAAGCTCAGATACAGGCCGAGCTTCTCGCGCGGAGCGCAAGACAGCACCACGTTCATCATGAGCGGGAACAAGATGCCCGATCCCGCAGCCTGCAAAATACGACTTGACAGCAAAACGCCAAACGACGGAGCGACCAGGCACAGAACTTCGCCGGCGACCATGCATCCGCATGCGAAAAACAGCAGCTTGCGCGTCGAGAAACGGCCGGACAGGAAGGCCATGATGGCCGTAAAGATCGACGTCACGATCATGTAGCCCGAAACGAGCCACTGCGCCGTGGTGGCACTCACCGAAAAGGCCGCCATAATGTCGTGCAACGCCACGTTAATGATGTTCTCGTTAAACGCGGCAACAAAGGCTGCAATATACATTACGACGAGAATTGCCGCAGTGGCCGATGGCGGTGCTTGAACTTGTTGCTGAGATTTGCTCCCCATGCATTTCCTTCCTCTTGGAACGACAGTCGCATCGCCCCAGAGGAACAGTCCAGGGCGAAAATGAGCCCTAGACTTACGCCAGACGCCGTACACGACGAGTCTGGCAACATGGTCCAACATCGAAAGATTGTAACGCGGACGCACAGCTTTCCTTCCGCGCTATTATTAAAAGTCCACGAAAGCATAAGACATGAGGAGCCCGCCATGATTAAGCCCATCATGAAATCCGAGTTCTTTTTGCGCCTGTCTTCCGAAGACGCGGGACCCGACGATGCCGCGACCGGGCAGGACCTCCTGGATACGCTCCACGAACATGAGCATGAGTGCGTGGGGCTCGCCGCCAACATGATCGGCGTACGCAAACGCATCATCTGCGTAAAGGACGGCAATAGGGCGCTGCTGATGTACAACCCTCAAATTCTTGAGCAGGTCAATGCCTATCAGACGAGCGAAGGATGCCTCTCGCTGATCGGCGAGCGTCCCTGCACCCGCTATCGCCGCATTAAGGTTGAGTATTTGGACGAGAACTTCGTCCACCGCATCAAAAACTTCTCGGGCTACACCGCCGAGATCATCCAGCACGAAATCGACCACTGCAACGGAATCGTTATTTAGTTCCGCCGATTCAAGAAAGCCCCCCGCAGCCAAGCAACTGCAGGGAGCTTTTCATAGTGCGGAGCTTCTATCCCACTAGTTCTGACGGTAGTGATCGAAGAAGTCGGCGAGGTCTTCGAGCGACTCTTTGAGCACTTCCATGCGCGGCAGGTACACGATGCGGAAGTGGTCGGGCTCGGCCCAGTTAAAGCCGCCGCCGCGCGTGATGAGGATCTTCTTCTCGTGCAGCAGATCGAGGGCAAACTGCTCGTCATCGGTGATGTTGAACTTCTTAACATCCATCTTGGGGAAGATGTAGAACGCCGCGCGCGGCTTGACCACCGAGATGCCGTCGATCTTGCTGAGCGCCTCATACACAAAGTTGCGCTGCTCGTAGACGCGACCGCCGGGGCGGATGTAGTCGTTGACCGACTGATGGCCGCCGAGCGCCGTCTGGACGATCGACTGGGCCGGCACGTTGGAGCACAGACGCATGTTAGAGAGCATGTTGACGCCCATGATGAAGTCGCTCATGCAGCGCTGGTTGCCCGAAAGCACCATCCAGCCAATGCGATAGCCCGCGATCATATGCGACTTGGACAGGCCGCTAAACGTAATGCAGGGCAGATCGGGAGCGAGCGAGGCAATCGAGACGTGCTCGTAGCCGTCCATGCACAGACGGTCGTAGATCTCATCGGCAAAGATCATCAGCTGATGCCTGCGCGCAACCTCGACGATGCCCTCGAGCACCTCGCGCGGATAGACAGAACCCGTGGGGTTGTTGGGGTTGATGATGACGAGGGCCTTGGTCGCGCTCGTGATCTTGGACTCCATATCCTCCAGGTCGGGATACCAATCCGCCTGCTCGTCGCATAGATAGTGCACGGGATGACCGCCGGCAAGGGTTGCGCACGCCGTCCAGAGCGGATAATCGGGGCTGGGGATCAGAATCTCGTCACCATTGTCGAGCAGCGCGTTCATCGAAAGCTGAATGAGTTCGGACACGCCGTTGCCCGTGTAGATATGCTCCATCTGAACATTGGGCAGCCCCTTGATCTGCGAGTACTGCATGATCGCCTTGCGCGCAGAGAACAGGCCGCGCGAGTTGGAATAGCCTTCGCAGTCGGGCAGCTGCTGGCGCATGTCCTTGATAACCTCGTCGGGCGTGCGGAAACCGAAGGGCGCCGGGTTACCGATATTGAGCTTGAGGATGCGCTCGCCCTCGTCCTCCATACGGGCGGCCTCGTCGACGACGGGGCCGCGCACGTCATACAGGACGTTATCGAGCTTGGTGGATTTAGAAAAAGTGCGCATGGTGGTGCTCCTTGCAATTTGAGCTGAGGGATGGGGTTCGGGCTTGGAATCGTTGCGGGGTGATGATGCCTCGCCTTGATCGGCGTCGCCGGCAAGCAGCCAGGTAACATCGACCTCCAAAATACGGGCGAGCAGCTCAGCCACATCGCGCCGCGGGATCGTCTTGCCGCTCACATATTGGCTCATCTGACTCTTGCCGAGTTTTTTGCCGAGCATCTCCGATGCGCGGATCACGTCCGACTGGCGAACGTCGCGATCGGACATAGCCTGTCGCAGGCGATCGCTAAACGTCTCTTGGGCCACTAGAACCTCCTTGCTGGCAAAGTTCAATTTATAGAACACGAATTGAACCAGGGTTCAATTTAGCAAGCAGTATAGCGCCGTACCTCATTCGAAAGTTCAATTTCATAAGAAAATGTATCGGACTCCGAGATTTGCCCAAAGCGAACAATGGTGTGTACACGTTTAGAGGTATTCGAGGAAACGGGCGGCGGCAAGCGAAACATCGGCCGTTCGATATATGGCGTTGATCTGCCGATGGGGATGTCCCTCGAGCGAACGCACGGCAACATCGAACTGACAACGGCGCAAGATGAGCGCGGGAAGAATGCTCACACCCAGGCCGTCCTCAACCATGGCCATAATCGCATAGTCATCCCAGGTCGACAGCTTGGAGCACACCGTCAGTCCCGCCCGACGGAACAGCGGCGTAATCTCGTCATCGGTGCCGCGTTCTAGCAGAATAAACTGCTCGTTGGCTAAATCGGCAAGAGAAACGACCTCCGCCGTGGCAAGCAAAGAGTCTGCCGGTACTACCGCCATCAACTCGTCGCGCACCAAAGACCGCGATGCCATGCCGTTTTCTCGGGGCTCACGCGGGATAAAGCCCAGGTCACAACGACCCTCAGCCACCCATTGTTCAATCTCTGAGTAATCGCCCATCAGCAGCTCGTAATCGACATCCGGATGATCGGCGCGAAAGCGCGCGATCACCGGCGGCAGTACATGAGTCGCCACACTCGAAAACGTACCGATACAGATCTTGCCGCGCATGAGCCCTCGCATCTCGTCCACGCGTCGCTGCAGGCGGCCAAACTCTTCGCATAACGCCTCGACTGCCGGCATGACCTGCCGCCCGTCGGCAGAAAGCACCACGCCCTCGCGGCTGCGATCAAGCACCTTAAAACCCCAGTCTGCCTCAAGGTCGCCCACCATGCGGCTCACGCCCGACTGCGAATAGCTCAGCCGCTCTGCAGCACGCGTAAAGCTGCCGGCACGCACCGTCTCGAGCAGCACTTGCATCTTTTGGATATTGGTCTCCATGGCACGTCCCCACCCTTGTATGAGTTTTTGTCATGTTTTCCATGCATTATATTCGCTTTTCTTCTAAAGCCAGTTCACCCATAGTGAACATGCTCGGATATAGAGGGGATGGAAGCGCATGAACAACGGACTGTTTACGTACTTAGCAGCATTGCTATTGTTTGGCTCCAACGGCATCATCGCCGCTGCCATCGCGCTGCCGAGCTCCGATATCGTGCTGCTACGCACGTTTTTGGGCGCTCTCTCGCTTGTCACTATCCTCGCCATCACCCAACACCATAAGTTGCAGGCGCCATCTCGTCCCCGCGAAGCCGCGGCCCTCCTCCTCTCGGGAGCTGCGCTGGGCGCCAGCTGGATTTTTCTGTTCCGCGCCTACCAGACGATCGGCGTCGGCGTATCCTCGCTGCTGTACTACTGCGGCCCCATCATTGTCATGGCGCTCTCCCCGCTCATCTTTGGCGAAAAGCTGACCGGCGGCAAAATCGCCGGCTTTGTCGCCGTTGCTTGCGGTGCTTTTCTCATTGCAGCGCAAGGTCTAGGCGGCAATATGCCCATTGCGGGCATCGTCTGTGGAATCGCCTCGGCCTTCTGCTATGCATTGATGGTCATCGCCAGCAAGGGTGCGCCGCACATCGAGGGCCTCGAGAACTCCGCGCTCCAGGTGAGCGCCGCCTTTGTGACCGCACTGGTCCTCACGCTCATCACGCAGGGCGCTCCCTCGTTCCTGTCCGCCGGCGTCGCCGCCAGTATTGATTGGCACGCCGTCGCTATGCTCGGCGTCGTCAACACCGGCATTGGTTGCCTGCTCTACTTTAGCGCCGTCGCCAAGCTGCCCGTCCAGACCGTCGCCGTCGTCGGCTACCTCGAGCCGCTTTCGGCGGTCGTGTTCTCGGCCGCCCTTTTGGGTGAAGCCATAACACCGGTCCGCCTGCTGGGCGCCGCGCTTATCATCGGCGGCGCGATTTTTTGCGAACTCGCCGGCAAACGCGCAAACGCCAAGGCTGGCATCGCCCAGACAGCACGTGCTTAAAAGCCCCTGCTTTGAAATGCTACCTGCGTAGATAAATAATCCCCAGCTGAGGATTATTGTCTAAAATAACCCGATGTGCCAAACTGCTCTTGTATGTATAAAGACGGCATAAAGTTTTTTGTCCTAGACAGATAACCGGATGTCTAAGGGAGTCCTCGTGGCACACAACAAACTGGAGGCAAACCTCCAAGGCCAGCATGGGCAGGGCGGGCACGGAGCCATTCCCCTCTCCGCTGGCATGCTGCTCGTAACGCTCGGCGTCGTCTATGGCGACATCGGCACGAGCCCCATGTACACCATGAAATCAATCGTCGCCAACAACGGCGGCATCGGTACCGTCAGCGAAGACATGATCTTGGGAGCGCTTTCGCTTGTCATCTGGACCATGACGCTCGTGACCACGGTCAAGTACGTGGTTATCGCCATGAAGGCCGATAACCACAACGAGGGCGGCATCTTCGCCCTATTCAGCCTCGTGCGCAAGGTGGCGCCATGGCTGATTCTCCCCGCCATGATCGGCGGCGCGGCGCTGCTCGCCGACGGCATCCTCACCCCCGCCGTCACGGTTACCACGGCCATCGAGGGCTTGCGCACTATCGAGTGGGGCCACGCGCTTTTGGGCGACGGCCAGACCAACGTCATCATCATCACCATCATCATTATCTGCGGCCTATTTGCCATGCAGCGCGCCGGTACCTCGTCGATCGGTAAGCTGTTCGGCCCGCTCATGACGCTGTGGTTCCTGTTCCTGGCAGGCGCCGGCCTGTTCAACATGCTCGGCAACCTATCCATCCTGCGCGCGCTCAACCCCATCCGCGGCATCATGTTCCTGTTCTCGCCCATCAACCACTCGGGCATCATGGTGCTCGGCTTTGTCTTCCTGTCGACGACCGGCGCCGAGGCCCTCTACTCGGACATGGGCCACGTTGGCAAGGCCAACATCTATGCATCCTGGCCGTTTGTTAAGGCGGCCCTTATCCTCAACTATCTGGGTCAGGGAGCTTGGCTGCTCGCCAATAACTCCAACCCCCAGATGCTCGCGATGGATATCGTCAACCCGTTTTATATGATGCTTCCCGAGCCCCTGCGCCCCTTTGCCATCGTACTTTCGGCCGTAGCGGCCATCATCGCCTCGCAGGCGCTCATCACCGGCTCGTTCTCGCTGGTATCCGAGGCCACGCGCCTCAACCTTATGCCGCATCTGCGCATCCACTACCCCAGCGACACCAAGGGCCAGCTCTATATTCCGCTCGTCAACAACATCATGTGGGTCGGCTGCATCTTCATCGTGCTGCTGTTCCAAAACTCCGAGCGCATGGAGAGCGCCTACGGCCTCGCCATTACCGTGACCATGCTCATGACCACGACGCTTTTGACGAGCTATATCGCTGGCATTCTCAAGCACAAGCTGGGCGCCTGCGTCTTCGCCCTGCTCTTTGGTGCCATTGAGCTGTGCTTCTTCGCCTCGTGCCTCACCATGTTCTTTGACGGCGGCTATGTGATGATCTTCCTGGCCGCACTGCTGTTTGGCCTTATGTACGTGTGGCGCCGTGGCACCGCCATCGAGCGCACGCAGACGATTCTGTTGCCCGTCTCCAAGTACATCGATCAGCTCAACCGCCTGCGCAACGACGAGACCTATCCCGTGCTCGCCGACAATCTGGTATTTCTCACCAACAGCCCCGACCCGCTCACGCTCGACCGCGACGTGCTCTATTCCATCCTGGACAAGCACCCCAAGCGCGCCAAGGCATATTGGTTCATCAACGTGCACGTTACCGACGAACCCTATACGCACGAGTATTCCGTCGAGACCTTTGGCACGGACTTTTTGTTCCGCGTGCGCTTGGACCTGGGCTTTAAGGTCAACCAGCGCATCAATGCCTACCTGCGTCAGATCGTTGGCGACTTGATGGCATCGGGCGAGCTGCCGCCGCAGCATCACACCTACTCCATCTACGAGACGCGCGGCAACGTGGGCGACTTCCGTTTTTGCATGCTGCGCAAGATGCTTGCTCCCGAGACGGACATCAACCGCAACGACCATCGCGTGATGGCCATCAAGTATGCCGTCCGCCGCGCCTGCGGAAGCCCGGCACGCTGGTACGGTCTTGAGAACTCGGCCATCATCATCGAGTACGTACCGCTCTTTGCCCGCATGCGTCCAGCAGTCAAGCTCGTACGCACCCAGGTGCCACTCGAGGTCCAAATCGAGGAAGCCGAGGAAATGGAAGTCGATATCTTCTCGGACGACCTGGTCAACGGCAACGAGGCCGGTAAGGACATGAACGTCGATCCCACCGAGCTGCTCGAGAGCGTCGCCGATACGCCCGAACAGCAACAGCTCGACGGCCTCGAGAGCGAACAACTCAACGACGCCAACTTCTAGCAACGCCACAAATCAACGACAGCGGCCCTGCGCCTCACGAGAGACGCAGGGCCGCTTTGCATTGCAGTAAAGCTAACGGCTACGAACGGCGCGGCTCGGGAACCACGAGCCTATCGGGGCTCGCGCCCTCGGCATCCATCAGGCTCACGTAGCGAATCGACGGATCCCCATACATCGCGTAGTAATAATTGCCCGTGCGCGCGCTAAAGCATCCGGTGTAGATAGTCTTCTCGAACTTGCCATCGCCCATCCTGGACGCTCCCTCGATCATCACCACGCCCTCGAGCGAGCGGAACATGCGAACGACGTTTTCGGTCTCGCTCTCCTTTTGTGGGTAATTGGCATTGAGGTACGCCGCCTTTACAAAACGGCTCGGTGAATAGCAATCGCCCGGAATGCCGCGCATGCCGGCACCGGCTCCATAGGGCTTAAGCTCGGCGCCACGCCATGTCGCCGTCTGCGGAAAATCGCTTGTGGCCGTGATATAGGTGCGCAGGTTTTCCATGTGCCACGGGAAAGTCGGCTGATTGGCAAGGGTGTCGACCGGATTGTCGTATACATGCAGGCCGTCAGCCATCATCTCGACCACGATGCTGCGCTGGCTGTCGCCGATAATCCAATGGAGCAGCGACACGCCCAGCCCCTCTCCGGCAGATTTGGCGACAATCACCGTGTCGCGCAGCGCGGCCTCGACCTCATCGACCGTCGAGAACGTCGCTGCCACCCACAGGGGAAACTCATAGGCCGCGATATTGTTCTTGCCGTCGACAGGGCCCTCGGCATACTCGGCATAACCCGGGAAATTGAGACCCGCCACGGCGAGGCCCGCATCGTTGCCGCAGTCGAAGAACATAGGGTAGTTCTCGTAATCGATGCACATGCCGATTACCGCGTGCGCCGCCGACGCATCGTCGATAAACGAATACGGGACGTGGAACCCGCGCGGCATCACGCGAACCTGTTGGCCGTAGTCAAAGCTCCAGTCTAGGTTGCGGCCTAGATACATGTGACCAGAATTATCGGTAAATCGAATGCTCGTACACATAGCGCCTCCTAGCTTTACGTTCCTGCTAAGGTTATTGTCACCAAACAAAAAGGCGCTAAACACAAAAGTCCGGACATGACAACAATGTCACGTCCGGACCAAAAGAGACGAAGTGCGGTGCTTTGGTCCCCTTAGACCAACTTTCCTAGACAGTGGTCAATCATGTGTTGAATCATCTGCGCCTCGAAGCCCACAAAGTCCTGCTTGCGCTCGCGCATCTTGCCGTCGACGATCACGTCATAAGCGACCTTGCACTTGATATAGCGCGTGGACTTGGTGACCTCCTCGTGCGTCAGGCAGCTCTCCTCCATCTTGCTGGCGCCCAGGCCAAACACCAGACGGGGGTTGTAGAGCACGTGGGGCTCGCCGGCATCGTCCAGGTAGACGCAAACCTTCTTGGTAACGCCAATCTGGTTAGCGGCCAAGCAGCCGGCATCGTCGAGCGACTTGATGGTATCGATCAGGTCCTGAGCAACCGACTCGTCCTCGACGGTCGCAACCTCGCAACGCTGGGACAGGATAGCCTCGTCGTGGCAAAGCTCTTTAATCATACGTTCCTCCATAGGGGTCGTTGTAACCGCTTAAGTATACGGTACCCACACATTTTCATGCGAAAAATACCGTCCGTCTGCTACAAAGCGCCGAACATCAACATGCGAGGAACAACAGCGTCGTAAAGGGGCTATAGTGGGTGAGTTCGTGTCAATCGGCCTAAACTCGGGGCCGAGCAAGGAAAGGGTATGCATGGACGAACTATTTCACGTCAGCGAGCGCAAGTCCACAATCGGGACCGAACTCCGCGCTGGACTGACAACATTCCTGGCGATGGCCTACATCATCGCCGTCAACCCCGCGGTGCTCTCGGGCGCTGGCATCGATGCGGGAGCGCTCGCCTGCGCCACCTGCCTGGGCGCCGGCATCATGACCATCTGCATGGGCATCTTCGCCAACCGCCCGCTCGCCTGCGCGTCGGGCTTAGGCGTCAACGCGATGATCGCTGGAATCACCACCACCGTCTGCGGCGGTGACTGGCACGTGGCCATGAGCGTCATCTTCCTCGAGGGTATCGTCATCTTGCTGCTCGTGCTTTGTGGCCTGCGCGAGGCCATCATGGACGCCATCCCGGTTGTCCTGCGTCACGCCATCTCGGTGGGTCTGGGCCTGTTCATCGCCATGATTGGCCTGTGCGATGCCGGCATTATCACCGCTGGCGCCGGTACACTCGTCGGTCTGGGCGACATCACCTCCCCCACCTTCATCGTCGGCATCATCTCCATCCTGGTGACAGTCGCCCTCGCCTGCCGCAACGTCCCCGGCTCGCTGCTCATCGGCATCGTCGTCGCCGTCATCGCCGGTATCCCCCTAGGTGTGACCCATGCTCCGACCGGTATCATCGCCCCGCTCGACTTCTCGAGCATCGGTGGCCCCATCGCCGACGCCGGCGGCGTGCCCGCCATCGTCAAGGTCCTTACCGACCCCACGCTCCTCGTCATCTCGTTCTCGCTGCTCATGAGTGACTTCTTCGACACCATGGGCACCGCGATGGCCGTGGCCAAGCAGGGCGAGTTCCTCACCGACGACGGCAACGTCGAGAATATCAAGGAGATCCTGATCGTCGACTCCGCCGCCGCTGCTGTGGGCGGTTTCATGGGCGTCTCCTCCATCACCACCTTCGTCGAGTCCACTTCCGGCGCCGCCGACGGTGGCCGCACGGGCCTCACCTCCGTCACCACCGGCGTGCTGTTCATTCTCGCCGCGTTCTTCTCCCCCATCGTCACCATCGTTTCCAGCGCCGCCACCTGCGGTGCTCTGGTCTACGTCGGCTACCTCATGATGAGCGAAGCCTCCGAGATCGACTGGTCCGACGTGTCGCAGGGTTTCCCGGCGTTCATGATCGTCGCCGGCGTGCCCTTCACCTACTCCATCTCTGCCGGCATTGGCCTGGGCTTTATCGCCTACGTGATCGTCGCGCTCTTTAAGGGCGAGGCCTCCAAGATCAAGCCGCTCATGTGGATCGCAGCCCTTGCCTTCCTCGTCTACTTCTTCGTGGCGTAACGGCATAGTCTGCTAAAGCAGAACATCAAGGCGCGGAGTCGCATCGAGCGGCTCCGCGCCTTTCTTTTAGCGTCTGCCCCCGCGCCAGCGTGCGACAATTGAGGCTGTCAATATCACAACACCGAGAGAAGCCTGCCTTGGAAGCGCATCATAAGCAGATAACCGTTTATTCAGAGTGTGTGGAAGGCGCGCCCGTCATCTACCTTCCCGTGGTTATGGGCGACGGTAGTGAAGTCTACGAGCGCTGCCGAGAGCTCGACTGCCCGCCCTTCACCCTTGCCGCCATTGGAGGACTCGATTGGAATCGCGAGCTGAGCCCCTGGGAATGCGACGGAACTATACGAGATGCCGAGCCCTTTGGCGGACAGGCGTCTGAGTTTCTCGATGAGCTGCTGAATCAGATAATCCCAGAGGCCGAATCATCACTTCCCTGCCCGCCCACCTGGCGCGGCATTGCCGGCTACTCGTTGGCGGGTCTTTTTTCACTGTGGGCACTTTGGCAAACAGATGTCTTTGAGCGCGCGGCAAGTGCATCGGGGTCGCTGTGGTTCCCCGGCTTTATCGACTACGCGCGCGAGCGCACGATGACAGCCACGCCCGACGCCGCCTATCTGTCGCTCGGTAAAAAGGAAACCAAGACGCCCAACCGCATGATGCGGCACGTACTCGACGATACGCGTGCGATGGAAGAGCTGTTTATCGAGCGTGACATTCCAACAACGCTGGAGCTCAACCCCGGCAATCACTTTGCCCAAACTGACCTGCGCATGGCGCGCGGCATCCACTGGATACTGACGCATTAAAAATGGCGTCCACGCGTACATACGCATGGACGCCATTTTTAATTTGGCTGAACGCAGCTACTATTCAGCAGTCTCCTCAAGCTCGGAAGTATCAAACTCAAAGTCATTACCGGGCAGGATGGCGTTGAGCACAATGCCCACCAGCGAGCCCACGGCAAGGCCCGAAAGCGAAATCGTCACGCCGCCCAGCTCCAGCACGATGGCACCGGCGGTACTGTAGGCAATGCCGAGCGAAAGCACGAGCACCAGAGCCGCCACCAGCACGTTGCGGTTGTTCTGGAAATCAACCTGATTCTCGATGAGGTTACGCACGCCAACGGCGCTGATCATGCCGTAGAGCACGAGTGACACACCGCCGATAACGCACGCCGGCATGGCGGCAATCACCGCAGCAAACTTGGGGCAGAACGAAAGCACAATGGCGCAGCAGGCGGCAATGCGAATCACACGCGGGTCGAACACACGCGTCAAGGCAAGCACGCCGGTGTTCTCGCCATACGTCGTATTGGCGGGGGCGCCAAAGAGCGATGCCAAGATGGTCGCCAGGCCATCGCCGAGCAGGGTACGGTGCAGACCGGGATCGGCAATGTAATTGCGTTCGCAGGTAGAGCCAATGGCGGAGATATCGCCGATATGCTCGATCATAGTTGCAAAGGCCAGCGGCATGATGGTGATGATGGCCGTCGTGGCAAGACCGCTATCGAACTGCGGGCCAAAGAGCGCAAACACGGTGTTGTCCCACACGATGGGCAGACCGACCCACGGAGCGGCGGCAACGCCCGAAAAATCGACCTCACCCAACGCGGCCGCAACGGTATAGCTCACCACGACGCCCAGCAGGATCGGCACGATCTTGACCATGCCGCGGCCCCAAATATTGCAGATGACGATGACGGCCGCAGCGACAACGGCAACAAGCCAATTGGTCTGGCAGTTGGCAATGGCAGAGCTCGCTAGGATCAGGCCGATGGAAATGACGATGGGACCGGTCACCACCGGCGGAAAGAAGCGCATGACACGCTTGGCGCCAAAGGCACGGAACAGGGCCGCGAGCACCGGATAGAGCAGACCGGCGCAGGCAACGCCCAGGCAGGCGTAGGGCAAAAGCTCGGCCTCGCCGTTGGGCGCAATGGCGGCATAACCCGCGATAAAGGCAAACGACGAGCCCAGGAACGCAGGCACCTTACCGCGCGATAGAAAATGAAACAGCAGCGTGCCGATGCCGGCGAACAGAAGCGTCGCCGAAACGGAAAGGCCGGTGAGCACGGGCACGAGCACCGTTGCTCCGAACATCGCAAACATGTGTTGCAAACCCAACACGAACATGCGCGGGCGGCCGAGCGACGATGCGTCGTAGATGGCATCGGTGACGGCGGGCGTCGAGGATTGGGACATGGAAGTCCTTTCATGATGGAAGGGCGATCAGGCATATCGGATAACCTGCCCGAACGATACGATCCGGACCATTGTACGTGATACGTCATGTCTCGCGCGCGCCGTCACCTGCAAGCGGTAGCGTTACTTCCAAACGCGCTCGGCAATGCGCTTGACCAGCGCGATCTTTGCCCACTGTTCGTCCTCGGTCAGCTTGTTGCCAATCTCGCAGCTGGCAAAGCCACACTGCGGAGACAGATACAGGTTCTCGAGCGGCACGTACTTTGCCGCCTCGCGGATGCGCTCGACGATGGCGTCCTCGTTCTCGAGCTCTGCCGCCTTGGTGGTTACCAAGCCCAGCACGACCTTCTTGCCAGGAGCGACGTACTTGAGCGGCTCAAAGCCGCCGGCGCGCGGCGTGTCGAACTCCAGATAGAACGCATCGACATTCTCATGTGCGAACAGATACGGAGCGATAGGGTCGTAGCCGCCTTCAAAAGCGTAGGTGGAGTGGTAGTTGCCGCGGCACACGTGCGTGTTGATGACCAAATCGTCGGGCTTGCCCTCGATGGCGGCGTTGTTGAGCGCCACGCCCAGCTCGCTTACCTTTTGCAGGTCGACCGGGCTCATGCCGGTTTTGGCGACAAAATCGGTATCGCAGTAGATGCCCCAGGTGCAGTCATCAAACTGGATGTTGCGGCAGCCTGCTGCGTACAGGTCGGCGATCACCGTGCGATAAGCGGCTGCAATGGCGTCGGCAAGTTCCTCATCGGTCTTGTAGACGGCGCGCAGGCTCTCCTGCTGGCCATCGCAGCGATCGAGCGTGACCTCAGAGAACGTCTGGATCGGCGCCGGAATGGTCTGGCGTGCGACCTGGCCCTCCTCCTCAAGCGCCTTGACGAACTTAAAATGCTCGACGAACGGGTGGTTCTCGCCGCTAATGGGACCGGTAACCACGGCGGTGTCGGCCGTCGTCTCCTCGTCATGGAACATATAACCCGTGCGTGAGGTGCGGCGCTCAATGCCGTTAAGGCCCCACATAAAATCGAGGTGCCAGTAGCTGCGGCGGAACTCGCCATCGGTGATCACCTGCAGGCCGGCGGCCTTCTGCTTGGCCACCAAATCGCGAATGGCATCGTCCTCGACGGCCTTAAGGCCGGAAGCGTCGAGTTTACCCGCGACATAGACGGCACGGGCGTCCTTTACAGCCTGCGGACGAAGAAAGCTGCCGACGATATCGGCGCGAAACGGCGCGTTCGGTTGAATCGAAGTGCTCATAGATATCTCCCTTTGCATTGGTTGCTTTACTGGGACAGAGTATGAGCGCTCATATGACCATCGTAAAATATACGTTTATAACAGTTTGATATAGATGCTTCCTATATCAGTCTGGACTGCCATAAAGAGACTTGAACCGTGCGGAGCACAGCACCCTAGATATGCTGACGAATCGCGTCGATATAGGCCCGGCCGTAGCGCGTGAGCGTCGTGTTCTTGCGCGTGATGATGCCAATCTCCATGTACTCGTCCACGTCGAGCGGAATCGAGATAATGCCGGGGCCGTTGAGCTCGTGGCTGATCACGCCCGAGCATACCGTGTAGCCGTTGAGGCCCATGGCCAAATTGAACAACGTCGCACGGTCGCGCACGCGGATATTTTTGCGACGCTCGAACGTCGAGGTCAGCTCCTCGGAATAGTAAAACGAGTTGTAGCTGCCCTGCTCGTAGGACAGGAACGGGTAGTCTTCCAGATCCTCGAGCGTCACGCTGGAGCGGTCCGCCAGCGGATGGTCGGCGCAGACGAAGACATGCGGCGTGGCGCAGAAGAGTCCTTCGAACACGAGCTCGTTGGCCACCAGCATGCGCTCGATGACCTCGCGGTTATGCTCGGATAAGTACAGGATGCCCAGTTCGCTTTTCATATGCGCGACATCCTCGATAATCTCGTGAGTCTGCTCCTCGCGCAGGGTGAAGTCGTAACGCGCGGCATCGAACTCGCGGATCACGTCGACAAACGCGTTGACGGCAAAGGAATAATGCTGGCAGCTCACACTAAAGTGCGGCACCTGCTCGGATGCGCCCTTGTACTTGCCCTCGAGCAGGTCGGCCTGGTCGAGTACCTGGCGCGCGTAGCCCAAGAAGGTCTCACCTTCCTCGGACACAATGACGCCCTTGTTGGTACGCTCAAAGATGTGCACACCCATCTCGTTTTCGAGATCGCGAATCGACGCGGTAATCGAAGGCTGCGACACAAAGAGACGGCGCGAGGCCTCGGTAATGCTGCCGCATTCGGCAACTTTGACGACATATCTGAGCTGCTGGAGCTTCATGGCTGTCTCCTTAGCTGTTCGCGAAATTCGCGTCGGCTGCACCCTCCTGACGCATAAACGGCGGCATCTCCCCCGTCGCGGCGCAGGCGGCAATCTGATGCAGAGCCCCGGCGACCGCATCATCTGCCGCGGCGCCGATATGCCAGCGCGCGGCAGCCGTGACGGCCTCATTGGCATTGGCGACTGCAACGGAGTTGGGAACGGCATCGATCATGGGCAGATCGTTATCGGAATCGCCGAATACGGCCACCTCGTCGGGCGTCAGGCCCAAGGCGCGCGCCAGCTCCAGCGCAGCGCAGCCCTTGTCCCAACCATCCGGAAGGATGTCGAACAGGCGCACTCGGTTGTTGGGAAACACGAGCGAGAGTTCCGGCACCTCAGCGGCAACGCGCTCGCGTAGCTCCGCGAGCTCCTCACGCGAACGGGCACTCCAGATATTCGCCTTAAACACCGACGCGTCATCGACGACGGGACGGCACGGGGCCTCTTCGCCTTTGAGCCACGCATTGCCGCCCGACTCCATAGCGCGACGCACACGCTCGGGATTGCTCGTCACGCAATAGGCATCGTTGCCCCAAAAGTCATCGCCCAGGCTGTAGACTTTTAGAAATGTATCGTCGGTCTCTTGCTCCAGATAGTCGGCCAAACGCATCAGAGCATCGTTGTCGATTGCGCGCGAGGCGACTACTTCGCCGTCGACAAACATCACCTGGCCGTTACAGAACGCACCGGTCGAAAAACACTCGGAACGGTTTTTGAACATCCAGCCCATCGCGGACGGCTGACGACCCGAAACCGGCCCAAAGTGCAGACCCGCCGCCTGCATGGCATGAATACCCTCAATGGCGTAGTCGCTGGCGCCGTCATGCCCGGCTGGAATCAGTGTATCGTCCATATCGGTCAGCACAAGTTTAATCATAAGGCCCCCATTCGTATCGGTCCTACCTATTGTAACGACCTGCCAAAATAAACCTGTCCCTTTTTGGCAGGTGCGCTAGTATAGGGAACAACAGATTCGATGCGGGAGTGCCGGCGGTGCAAACCACAAGGCTGAGAGGGCATGGGGCCCAATCCTTTGAACCTGTCAGTTAATGCTGGCGTAGGGAGCATGCCGCCTTTACAGGGGCGCTGTCTATGCACAGCGCCCCTTTTCTATGCCAAGGAGGCATGTGCAGTGATTGATTCGGAACAGCTTAAGCAACATATGGTCAAGGCCGTAGAGGAAATTCGCGCCACCAATCCGATGGCCGGCTCCATCACCAACACGGTGACGATCGACTTTGTCGCCAACGCACAGCTCGCCGTGGGCGGATCGGCCGCCATGGTCTATCTGCCCGACGAGGGCGAAGCGCTCGTTGCCGGCGGCGGCGCCATCTATCTCAACATGGGCACGCTCTTCCCTATCTACGAGCAGACGATTCCCCGCGCGGCGAAGGCGGCACACGACGCCGGCAAGCCCTGGGTGCTCGATCCGGTGGGCCTGGGTATCGGCAGCCTGCGCACCCAGCTGGTAAACGAGCTCAAGCAGTACAAGCCCGCCATCGTGCGCGGCAACGCCTCCGAGATTATCGCACTCGCCGGCCTGTGGGGTCTTGAGGGCGAGGCGGCTGATCTGAGCCGCGTGCGTGGTGTCGATACCACCGACACGGTCGACGCCGCCCGCGATGCCGCCGTTGCGCTCGCTCGCCACACCGGTGGCGCCGTTGTGGTCTCGGGCGAAGTCGACCTGATCACCGACGGCACGACGGTGGCCAAGTCCCACGGTGGCAGCCCGCTCATGTCCAAGATCACCGGCTGCGGCTGCTCGCAGGGCGGCGTGCTGGCCGTGTACGCCTGCGCCGCCGACCCGTTTACGGCAGCCGTCTGCGGCACCGCCGTCTACAACGTGGCCGGCACGCGTGCCGCCGCTGTCGCCGACGCCCCGGCAAGCTTTAAGGTCGCCTTTATCGACGAGCTCTACCGCGCAACCGCCCAAGACATCGCCGATAACCGACTCGAGCTCGAGGAGGCATAGGCCATGTCCGAGCCCGCAACCAATGCCGGCATGAACACGCTCGTCGCCGTGGCCATCGCCCCGTGCGGCACCGGCGATGAGCTATCCGCCGAGGTCGCCGAGGTCGTGCGTGTCATTCGCGAGAGCGGCCTGCCCAACCGCACCACCTCCATGTTCACCGAGATCGAGGGCGACTGGGACGAGGTCATGCAGGTCGTGCGCGACGCAACCTTTGTGTTGGCGAGCAAGGGCATCCGCACCGAAGTCGTGCTCAAAGCCGATATTCGACCCGGATTTACCGACACCATGACCGGCAAACTCGAGCGCATGGAAGCACAGATCAAAAAGCAGGAGGAAGCACGATGAGCATCCGCGACAACCTTGATATCTCGGCCTATCTGGTACTCGGCCCCGAAAACACGCTCGGGCGCCCCGTGGGCGATGTGGTGGCCCAGGCGCTCGACGCCGGCTTTACCTGCATCCAGGTGCGCTCCAAGGTGGCAAGTGCCCGCGAGATCATTGCGCTGACCGGCGACGCCGCGCAGGCAATCGCTCAGGCCGGCAAGACCGGTCAGGTCGCCTTGCTGATCGACGACCGTCTGGACTGTGTGCTTGCCGCACGCGAGCAGGGTATTGCTGTCGACGGTGTGCACGTGGGCCAAAGCGATATTCCCGTCGAGGTCTGTCGCAAGTTGCTGGGCCCCGACGCCATCGTGGGCCTTTCGGCCCGTTGCGAGGAGATGCTCGAGTACGTCAAGACCGCCGATATGAGTTTGGTCGACTACCTTGGCATCGGCCCACTCCACGAGACCGAGACCAAGCGCGACTGCGGACGCGCGGCCGACGGCTCTATCATCACCAAGAGCTTTGAGGACCTGGCCGCGCTCCATGCGGCAAGCCCCGTGCCCATCGTGGTGGGCGGCGGCGTCAAGACGGCCGACCTTCCGCAGCTCAAGGCCACCGGCGTCGACGGCTTCTTTGTGGTGAGTGCCGTCTGCAGCGCCGATGACCCCTACGCCGCGGCCAAGGAGCTCGTAGACACCTGGCAGCAGGCATAGGCATAAGCCGAGCAGTTGCTCCGCGGCCCCATAACTTCAGCAATGGAAAACGCATCCCAGTTTGGACGTCCATTCTGGGATGCGCTTTCCGCTGAGCACGCGGCAGTTTGCCCTACTCTGCCAGATATGCCTCCAGTGCCGGCAAGGTCGCCTCCGCATCGCGGCGACCAATCTGGTAGATGCGTTCAAGTTCATCGGGCTCGCGACACAGCGACGGCACCTTCACCGATTCGCTCGGCCGCACCACAAAGATCTCGCCGGCAGCCTCGCGACGTGCCAGGTCATCGAGCGTGGTATTGTAGACCTCATGCCGATGCTCAAGCGCTGCGACAAACTCCGGATAGTGACGGAACACGCGTCGCAGCATGGGCATCACGCTGTTGGGCTGCTTCACAAAGCCCGCTGGCTGCGTGAGTACCACGATATTGCGGTCATACCCCTGCGCAAACAGCCATGCGCTGGGAATAGAATCAGCCACGCCACCATCCAGATACTTATGCCCGTCAATAGCAACGGGACGCGTCGCCACGGGAATTGCCGACGACGCCCGGATCCACTCGATATCGCGCTCGTCGCCATACGGCAGATCGTGATAGACGGCCTTGCCCGTCTCGATATCGGTACACACGCACGTAAACCGCATGGGGCAGGCGCGATATGTCTCCAAATCGATGGGATCGCGCTCGATGGGCACCTCGTGATAGGCAAAATCGGCATTGAACATGTCGCCGGTTCGCAACCAGCTCGTCACGCTCGCATAGCGCTTATCGGCACAATAGGCTTTGTTGTAGCGAATGGCGCGGCCGATCTGACGCGATTTAAAGTTGTAGCCAAACGCCGCGCCCGCCGAGACACCCACCATATGGTCGCAAGTTAAGCCATGCTCCATCCATACGTCGAGCACGCCCGCCGTATACATGCCGCGGTAGCCGCCTCCCTCGAGTGCCAGCCCCACCGTGCGCGTCGTATTTGACTGTGCCATGCGACCATCTCCGTCCCCGCAAATTCAAACGGAACAAGTATACCCGTCAACATATATCGTCTCAGTCGCATTTTCATCGAACATCGCATCGTCGCGCTACCGCCTGTCGAATAATAGCCGTCCACAGCATGTGCACCCATATCCCCGCACTCGAGGAAAGCGGCTTTATGGTGACGCTCGACAAGCACATTTGGCAGATTGCGCCCGTCGACGGCGATCAAGGCCGCAGCACGCAAATCATTTCATCGATGCTCGAAATGGCGCAGTCGCTCCATCTACCCGTCGTGGTCGAAGGCGTCGAGACAAATGGGCAGGCGAACATGCTACGACAAATGGGCGCCCGCTACGCTCAGGGCTTCCTCTACTACCGCCCCATGCCGGCGAAGGATTTTGAGGCATTGCTCGATGGTGGCAATAGCAACTGATACGCTCGCGCGCAAAACGCCGCCGTCGAAGGGGACATTTGTCTCCATTAGCTAACTTATATCCCCAATTCAAACCGAATTGGGGATATGATACAAACCGTTGTTCCGCCCAAGGAGGTTATCCATCATGAACGAGTCATATCGCCTGGGCGAGCAATCGATTATTGCCTATCTTCAGCGACTTGCGAACGGCGTCTCGACCGCTGAACTCGATGTTGCCGCGCTGCCTGCTGAGCTACGCGCCGTTGGTGAGCAACTGCAAAAGACGCATGCCATCCTGCAACAAGAGCGCCAGCTGCTTGAGCGTAACGCCTATATCGACCCGCTCACCAACTTGGGCAACCGCAACGGATTCGACCGTCACGTCGAGCAACTCTGGCGCAAAGGCGACCCCTTCACCTGCGCCTATATTGACATCGACCATCTCAAGCATTGCAATGATAGGTTTGGCCACGCCGAAGGCAATCGCTATATTCTGAGCATCTGCCGCACGCTCTCCGAAACCATGGAGCACGATGAGATGCTGTTCCGTATCGGTGGAGACGAGTTTGTGCTCATCTCGCTCTCCGCAAACGAGATTGAACTCGAGCAGCGCTTGGAGCAGGTACGTACCAGGCTGATCGAGGCGAGCTCAGGTGGCAAGGCGCCCATGATCGGCAGCTTTAGCTTTGGCTGCTCGCGCGTCGATCCACTTGCCGGCGACACGCGTCGCCAGATGACGATGGATGCCGATCGCAAGATGTATCGCTATAAGCTTATGCATCGTGTGCAGCAACCGAAAGACAGTGACGCGCCGCAACGCCCAATCGTCGATCAGCTTCCCTGCAACGACCGGGTGTTCCAAGCGATCTCCATGAGCTCCGAGACGCGCTATCCGTTTATCCTCAATCTCGATACGGGAGAATCGCAATGGTCGGTTAACGCCGTGCGCGATTTTGACCTGCCCTCCCAGCACCCTTTTAACTCACTCGACATGTGGCTCGCCCGCGTTCATCCCGAGGACCGCGACAACGTACGTGTCGAGCTCGACATGGTGATAAACGGCACGTGGCACTTCCACTACATGCAGTATCGCGTAATGGATGCCACCGGAAAATACGTGCTTTGCGACTGCACGGGCTACCGCTTGGACGGCACCGATACCGAGCCCGGCATGTATGTGGGCATTATCATCAACCGAAGCTTGGCAGATACGACCGATTCCGTGACCGGCTTGGGCGATATTCACGCCCTGGTCAACGCCATTGGCGAAATGCGTCGCGTGGCGCGCAAGGCGGGGTTGATCGCCATTAAAATCGACGATATCGCTCAGGTCAATGCCCGTTTTGGCTTTGATGCGGGCGACCGTGTTTTGGCAGAATGTGCCGCCTGTCTGGTGGAATGCTCGCGCGGTAAGGGTCGTATGTTCCGCTCGACGGGGCCGATGTTCGTGGCGCTTTTCGACGACTTTGATCCCGAAGAAACCGATGCGATTGCAGAGGAAATCGAGCGGTTCCTGGGTTCGCCCGTGCTCTTTGGCCCATTTGAATATCAGCCGCCCATTCGCGTGGCCACGCTCCATCTGGACGGCGTCGACCGTCAGCCCGTTTCGATTTTAAACGAGCTCAAAGCGTTGCTCGGGAAAGCCGTGCAGGTGCCAGGTACCAAACTGGATTAGCACCGCGCCCACACCGCCTCCCCCATCGTGCGATAATCCTCTGCAGAAGTCACCGACAGCAGAGGGAGTTTGTGATGAAGGTTCTTTTGGTCAATGGCAGCCCCAAGGCAAACGGCAACACCGCCCGCGCACTCGCCGAGGTCGCCGAGCAACTCAATGCCGAAGGCATTGATACCGAGGTGTTTCAGCTGGGCACCAAGCCCATTCGCGACTGCATTGGCTGTGGTCAGTGCGGCAAGCTCGATTGCCGCTGCACCTTTGACGATGACGTTGTGAACGAGCTGATCGCTGCCGCCGAGCAGGCAGATGGCTTTGTCTTTGGCTCGCCCGTCTACTATGCGCACCCCAGCGGACGCATCCTTTCGGCCCTCGATCGCGCATTCTATGCCGGCAGCAAAGCCTTTGCACACAAGCCGGGCGCTGCCGTCGCCGTTGCCCGTCGCGGCGGCACGTCGACCACCTTCGACGTGCTCAATAAGTACTTCACCATCAACCAGATGCCCGTGGTTGCTTCCACGTACTGGAACAACGTGTTTGGCGCCATGCCGGGCGAGGCCGCCCAGGACGCCGAGGGCCTGGCCACCATGCGCAACATCGGCAAGAACATGGCCTGGCTCCTGCGCTGTATCGAGGCAGGACAGGCCGCCGGTGTCAACGCACCCGAAGCCGATCGCGCAACGACCAACTTCATCAGGTAGAACGGCGGAACAAATACATGAACGTGCAATTTTTTGGCACCAAAAAGTCTTTCGATACCAAGAAAGCACAGCGCTTCTTCAAAGAGCGCCGCATTAAGGTGCAGTTTATTGACCTTAAGGAAAAGGAGATGAGCAAGGGCGAGCTCACGAGCGTGATGCAGGCGGTCGGCGGTATCGACAAGCTGCTCAACCCCAAGGCCAAGGACGAGGAGACGCTCGCGCTCATCCAGCACCTCACCCCCAGCCAGCGCTTCGACAAGTTGCTCGAGAACCAGCAGGTTCTAGCCGAGCCCATCGTGCGTAACGGCAAAAAGGCCACCGTCGGTTATTGCCCCGATGTATGGGGAGCCTGGGAGTAGCCTGTGTTATTTGCCAGCGCGTGGGTATAAGAGCAGGCGTTTGGCATATGATTCAACTGTAAGCCATGTCTAACAAAGGAGGGCACATGCCCAACAAACCCGTGAAAATCATCATGCTTACCGGATACCTCGGTGCCGGCAAGACCACGCTGCTCAACCACATCCTCGCTAACGATGGCGGTATCCGCGCCGCCGTAATCGTCAACGATATCGGCGAGATCAATGTGGACGCCAGCCTCATCGCCGACGGCGGCCTTTCCGAGACCGACGACCTCATCCCGCTCACCAACGGCTGCATCTGCTGCACGCTTTCGGACGACCTTGCTAACCAGCTGCAGGGCATCGCCGATTCGGGCAACTTCGACTACATCATCATCGAGGCTTCGGGCATTTGTGAGCCTATCCCCATCGCCTACACCATCTCGAGCTTCTGCGACGAGGCCAAGGTGGGCGGCGAGCCCAAGCTCGCACTCGACAACATCGTGGCCGTGGTCGACTGCGCCCGCATGTACGACGAGTTCAACGGCGGCCGCGACCTGCTGGCTGAGGATATCGACGAGGACGACATCGAGAGCCTGCTCATCCAGCAGATCGAGTTCTGCTCCACGCTGATCCTCAACAAGACCGATACCGTGAGCCCTGAGCAGATCGCCGAGCTCAAGGCCATCGTGCGCAGCCTGCAGAAGGACGCCGTGATTGTCGAGGCTCAAAACGGCGAGGTCCCCATGGAGGAACTGCTCGATACCGACCGCTTCGACTTTATGCGCGCCTACAACTCCGCCGCCTGGATCGAGGCCATGGAGCATCCCGAGGAGCACGACGACCCCGAGGTGCTCGAGTACGACATCGAGACCTTTGTGTACTCGCGCCGCAAGCCGTTTGACCTGCAAAAGTTCACCGATTTTGTTGAGCAGGAGTGGCCCGACGAGGTCATCCGCGTCAAGGGTCCGCTGTGGCAGACCGGCGATCCGGACATGTGCTACATGTTTGAGCAGGCCGGCCACCAGATGCGCCTGATGGAGAACGGCCTGTTTGTCGACTCGGCGCCCGAGGGCGAGAAGCAGAAGATCATCAACGAGAACCCCGAGATCATGCAGATTTGGGACGACGAGACGGGCGACCGTATGACGAGCCTGTGCATCATCGGCCGTCACATGGACAAGGATGCGCTCATCGCCTCCCTCGATGCCTGCCTGACCGACTGGCACCGCGCCTAGGTTTATCCAAGCGGGCATTTTCCGCCCACGTAACCGCCAAACCACCACGAAGGTGCCTGTCCCCTTCGTGGTGGTTTTTCGTTCTGAGCCAAGGAGATTCATGTTCAACATTGTGCTGTATGCGCCCGAGATTCCGGCCAATACGGGCAATATCGGCCGCACCTGCGTGGTCACCGGCGCCCGTCTGCATCTGGTTGAGCCGCTGGGGTTTTCGCTCGACGACAAAACGGTACGTCGCGCCGGCCTGGGCTACTGGCAAAACTTGGATGTGACGACCTATGCCGGCTGGGAGGATTTTCTTGCGCGCAACGGTCTCTCCCCCGCCGATGCCCGCCTGCATCTGCTGACCAAAAAGGCGCGCCGTACCTATGCGCAAAGCACCTACCGCGACGGCGACTTTTTGGTCTTTGGCAGCGAGAGCTCGGGCATTCCCGAGCCACTGCTTGCCGCGGCGCCCGAGCGTTGCGAGCGCATCCCCATGCTGCGCGATTGCGACTCACTCGATAACGCCGAGGCTTGGGAAGCTCACGAGGAATCGCTCGGGCATACCGAGGACAGCCACGAGACCATCCTTCAACAGGATATCTGCGGCAACTTCGTCAACCCGGACGACTACCGCATCAGCGCACTCAACCTCTCCAACAGCGCCGCCATCGTCCTCTACGAAGCCCTGCGCCAAACAGGCTTTCCGGGAATGTGACAAAGGGACCGTCCCTTTGTCACATTCAAGCGCCACGCCGATGGCACACACGCCTAATTGATGCTCTAGATAAAGAGCCCTCACTTTTAATCAGAATTAACTAAAGTAAAATGAAGTTAAACGGCGGTGTGAAAGGAGAGCCTTGTGAAATATCTCGAGAACCCGTTTACCCCCAGTTTTGGTGAGGTTCCTGCCCATCTCGCTGGCAGACAACAGATTATTCGGGATTTGGACCGTGCCTTCTTGAGCCAGCGCAGGCGCCCAGAATTGACCTCGATCTTCTCAGGCGCGCGTGGAACCGGTAAAACTGCTCTCATGTCGTCGCTCGCGACAAGGGCGGAATCCCACGGCTGGATAGCCGTAAAGACGACCGCGCTCCCGGGAATGCTTGAGGAAATCGAGTTCGGGGCGAAACGCGCCGCCGGCCATCTTATCGACCCGTCTAAGAACTTCGAAGTCACCGGTCTCGGAATTGCACCGCTCGGCAGCATCGAGGTCAATCGCGTTCACGATGCCTCAACCTGGCGTTATCGCATGAGCGACATCATCGACCAGCTTAACGAGGCAGGCACCGGTCTGCTCGTCACGGTTGACGAGGTGGACCCGACACTCAACGAGATGATTCAGCTCGCAGCGACGTATCAGCACTTTGTGACCGATGGGAAACGCGTCGCCCTGCTCATGGCGGGACTTCCCAACAACGTCTCGACGTTGCTGAACCACAAGACGGTCTCGTTCCTTCGCCGCGCCCAACAATATCATCTGGGTCGCATTGCCGACTATGACGTACGCGAGGCCTTGATTCGCACAATCCAGGAAAACGATCGCCTGGCAGATGCTGAGGGAATCGATAGAGCCGTTCGCTCGATCTCTGGTTTTCCCTTCCTATTGCAACTCGTAGGCTACCGTGCCTGGGATCTCACAAGCGATTCGAAGGAAATCTCGTCACGCGACTTTGACCTGGGAATCAAAATCGCGCGCGACGAGATGGACGACCGAATCCTCGCGGCAACCTATCGGGAACTCACTGCAGAGGACAAGCGATTCCTCATCGCCATGCTCGATGACGAGGAAGAGTCCACCACCGCCGACCTTGTCGAGCGCCTTAAGCGTTCGCCGCAGCAGGTCTCCCGCTACCGACGCCGAATGATAGATGCCGGCATCATCGGGGAACGAGGACGAGGGCTCGTCGCATTTGAATTGCCATTCTTCCGCGACTATCTCGCGGCTCAATGCGTGAAATAGGCATCAATGAGGCAAAGGGGCTGTCCCTTTGCCTCATTGTCTATAGGTAGCGGCCGGTGATGCTTGCGGAGCAGGCCACGATGTCGCCCGGCGTACCGGCGCAGACGATTTGCCCGCCCGCGTCGCCACCGCCCGGGCCCATGTCGATCACGTAATCGGCGTTACGGATAAGGTCGAGATCGTGTTCGATCACGATAACCGTGGCGCCCTTGGCAACGAGGCCGTCAAACACACTCAGCAACACCTGAACATCGAGCGGATGCAGGCCAATCGTGGGTTCGTCGAACACGAATACGGCATCATCCTGCACGCGGCCCATCTCGCTCGCGAGCTTAAGGCGCTGTGCCTCGCCGCCCGAAAGCGCCGGCGTGGGCTCACCGAGCGTGAGATAGCCCAAGCCCAAGTCGTGCAAGGTCTGCAAGCGCGCCTGAACCTTCTTGAGTCCCAGTGTGGCGTCGATGGCCTCGTCCACACTCATGTCCATGAGCTGCGGCAACGTCAGCAAGCTCCCGTCCTTACCCTCGCGATGGATATGCGAGGCGGCCTCGGCGTAGCGCGAACCACGGCATGCTGGGCAGACGATCTCGACGTCGGGCAAAAACTGCACGTCGAGCGATATCGAGCCCGTGCCGTCACACGTAGGGCAGCGCAAGGCGCCGGTGTTGTAGCTAAAGGCGCCCGCCTTGTAGCCGGCTGCCTTGGCCTCGGGCGTACGGGCGAAGGCGCGGCGCAGCTCATCATGGATGTCGGCATAGGTTGCGACCGTCGAGCGCACGTTGGCGCCGATGGGCGTAGCGTCAATCAGGTTTGCGCGGGCAATACCCTCGGCATCGACCCAACGCACGTGCCCCGGCAGGCGCTCGCCAGCTGCCTGCGCCTTGAGTGCCGGGATGAGCGTCTCGAGCACCAGTGTCGTCTTGCCCGAACCCGAAACGCCCGTTACCGCGACAAGGCGGCCGCGCGGGATATCGACTTCGAGCGGTTTGACGGTATGGATGGCCTCGGTTGCCATGCGGATATGGCCCTGATCGAACATGTCGTCGTCAGTCACCTGCGGACGCAAGCGCTTGGGCTCTGCGCGCAAAAACGGAGCGATGCGGCTGCCCCGCGATTGCTCGACCTCGTCTACCGTGCCCGCAGCAATCACATTGCCGCCGCCTGCTCCAGCAACGGGACCCATCTCAACCAGATAGTCGGCTTCCGCCAGTACGCGCGTATCGTGGTCGACAACAACCACGGTGTTGCCGTCATCCACCAGATCGCGCATCACGCCCACCAGGCCGTCGACATTGGCAGGATGCAAGCCGATCGAAGGCTCGTCCAGCACATAAAGCACACCCGTCGATCGGTTGCGCACCACGCGAGCAAGCTGCACGCGCTGGCGCTCACCCGTGGAGAGCGTGGCACCGGCGCGGTCGAGCGAGAGGTAATCGAGGCCCAGATCGACCAGACGACGGGCCGCGCCCAAAAACGAATCGCAGATATCCGTCGCCATGGGCTGCATCTCGGGCGGCAAGGATGCGGGCACCCCGCGCACCCACTCAATCGCCTCGCCCAGCGTCATGGCCGCGGCCTGCGCCAGATTGATACCACGCACCTGGGGCTGGCGCGCAGCCTCGGAGAGACGCGTGCCGCCGCAATCGCGGCATGCTCCCTCGCGCAAAAAGCGCGCGACGCGTTTTAAGCCCTTATCGTCCTTGACCTTGGCGAGCGCATTCTCGACGGTATAGACGGCGTTGTAATAGGTGAAATCGAGCGGCGTGGCGCCCTCGCCGTTTTTGGGAACGTAGAGAATGTGCTTCTTAACCGCCGGACCATGAAACACGATGTCGCGCTCTTGAGGCGTGAGCTGGTTAAACGGCACGTCGGTGCGTACGCCCATCTCGCCTGCCACCTGCTTCATCAGATCCCACATGAGCGTGCCCCAGGGAAGCACCGCGCCTTCGTTGATAGTCTTTGACTCGTCGGGCACCAAGCTCGCCTCGTCCACCTCGCGCATGACACCAGTGCCGCCGCAGGTAGAGCACGCGCCGCCGCTGTTAAAGGCAAGGTCCTCGGCACCCGGCGCGTAGAACTCGCGACCGCATGCGGGGCACGTGAGCGACAGGCCCGCAGCCACGTTAAGGCTCGGCTCCACACGCGCCCCGCAATGCGGGCACACGTGATGGGCGCAGCGGCTAAAGAGCAGACGCAGGCTATTGTTGAGCTCGGTCATGGTGCCAAAAGTGGAACGCACGCCCGGCACGCTCGGACGCTGGTGTAGCGCGAGCGCCGCCGGCACGTGCAGTACCTCGTCCACCTGGGCGTGTTCGGCCTGTGTTAGGCGACGGCGAGTATAGGTGCTGAGTGCTTCCAAGTAGCGACGCGAGCCCTCGGCATAAAGAACCCCCAGCGCCAGCGAACTCTTGCCCGAACCCGACACGCCGGCAATGCCCACAAGCTTTCCCAGCGGAATATCGATATCGATGTCTTTAAGGTTATGAACGCGCGCGCCACGCACCTCGATAGCCTGCGGGCTCATCTTCTGTTCCGTCACCTTTATCACCCTACTCATGCCATAAAACTCGATCGCGAATGTACGCGCCCAGCATGGGCACGGTAAACCGGACGAGACCGTATCCGGCAGCCTCGATGACGCGCTCGCGAATCAGGCTTGCGCGATATTTACTCGCCCAGCTCTGGGTACGATCGCAGCGCTCAATGATATCCGCCATGCGCGTCGGCTTGCCCTCGTCAACCACCATGGCCTCGATAAAAAGGCGCTGTGGACTGCGCAGCCCGTAATACAGGGGCGCGTCAACCGCTTCATAGAACTCGGAGACGGCATCCGCATGGCCATCCTCGACATCGCGCCTTTCGATGACCTGCGAGCCACGCCGGACAGCAGACCGCCACATGTAATATCCCACCAGCTGAACCATGTAGGGATGCCCCATGCTCTTGCGCGCCGCAAGGTCCGCCGTCTCCGCGTCAACGTAAAGACCAGCGTCTTTGACCGTCTGGATATACGAATCGCGTACCTTGGGCAAAGAGATCGCCCCCAACGTACGCTGCTGGGCACGCCGCAAAAACGTCACGCTCGGCTCTTCGAGCAGATCGTCAACCATACTGGGTAAGCCGGCGAACACCAGCGCAAGGCCGCGCTGTTCGCTATCGGACAGGCCTGTGGCATCCTGATCTCCCAGCACCTGCTGATAGAGAACGGCAAGAGCCGCCAGCTCCTCGATAGACGCCGATTGTGCCTCATCGATCGCAAACAGTATGCCCTTGCCTGGACCGAGCTTCTTGAGGCGCTCGTTGACCAGCCCTTGCAACGTTTCGCCCTTTGCCCGCGCCGCCTCGACCGACATCCGGTCAAACGACGGACCGAACTCCATTGACGTCACAACGGGTTTATTCGAGCGAAGCGCATCGGCTAGGCGGCCGCACAGCCCAAGCGAAGCGGAATCGGAGACAACCGCCCATCCGCGCTCGCTAGCTAAACGCTGCAGTTCCCGCAAGAGAACCGTTTTGCCACAGCCGCGGTTTCCCGTAATGAGCATGAGCCTGCCCGGCGCCCCGGCGCCGTTATCGAGCCCTTCCTCGAAATCTTCGATGACCGACTCACGACCGATGAGTATCGGAGGCCGCTTGCCTGCCGTTGGCTTAAAGGGATTCGGGTTCATGTCGGCCTCCTCGGATTGGCAAACCCTGGTAATAGTTATACCAACTTGTACCGAGTTATACCAACTGAATCTGACAAAGGGGCTGCCCCTCTGTCACATGTGGCCGAAAAACTCGGCGTCTGCTGCTCGCCAGGGGCGGAAGGTGGCGGGATCGATCTTTACGTGCGCCGCGGCGGGTACGTCGTACCATTTGACCGTGTAGCCGGCGCCGTGAGAGCAAAAGACCGAATCGGGCGTGTTAGGCAGATCGGCCTCGGGCTCATAGGCGGCAGTCTCGATTACGCGCTCGGCATCATGGCAAGCCGAATAGCCGGCGAACTCCAGGTACAGATGACCGCGACCGCTCGTATAGGCAGCCACCTCCAGCGCGTAATCCTGCACCTCGGATGCTGGCACGCGACCCACAAGCTTTGCCCGATCGCCCGCCATCGCCGGCGGTTCGTACTCAGCGCCCATGCGCGTGGCGTCTGAGAGCGCCCGGCCCACGCACTCCCCCGGCACCTCGAGCTCAAAGTGGTACCAAGGCTCCAACAGTACCGCCGCGCCGGCCTCACGCGCCTGCATGAGCCCCTGGCGAATCGCGCGGTACGTGGCCTGGCGAAAATCGCCGCCCTCGGTATGTTTGGCATGCGCACGGCCGCCCGTGAGCGTAATGCGCACATCGGTGATGGGCGAGCCGGTCAGCACGCCCAGGTGATCGCGCTCCATGGCGTTGGTGAGTGCCAAACGCTGCCAGTTAAGATCGAGCTCGGCGGTCGAGGTCACGGTGCCAAACTGCACGCCCGAACCCGCCGGCAACGGCTCCAGGCGTAGATGTACCTCGGCATAGTGGCGCAGTGGCTCAAAGTGGCCCACGCCCTCGACCGGCTGCGAAATAGTCTCCTTATAGAGAATGCCGCCAGACTCAAACGCAACCGAAAGGCCAAAGCGATCGGCCAACACCCGTTGCACGACCTCGAGCTGCACCGCCCCCATAAGCTGCAGATGTATTTGTTCAAGATGCGTGTTCCAGCTTACGCCGAGCATGGGATCCTCGTCGGCAAGCTCGGCCAGCGCCTGGAACACCGTATGGACATCGCGTTCGCCCGGAAGCACCGTATAGGTGAGAACCGGCGCAATGACAGGTGCATCGCCCGCGGGCTCCGCGCCTAGGGCATCACCAGGGCGAACGTGCGCGAGGCCCGTCACGGCACAAATACCGCCAGCAGCAACTTCTTGAGCAAGCTCATACTTTTCGCCGTTATAGATGCGCACCTGGTCGATCTTTTGCTCCCATGCCTCGGCACCGGAACGTCCGCCAATCATCTGCTTGGCATGCAGCGTGCCGCCGGTCACTTTAACCCAAGCCAAGCGCTCACCGCGATCCCCGCGGCTGACACGATAGACGCGCGCGGCAAACTCCGGGAGCCACGCCTGTTCGCGCATCAGCGCACATATGCCGTCCAGCAGCTCGTCCACGCCTTGGTCCTTGAGCGCCGAGCCGGCAAAGCAGGGAAAGAGCTTGCGCTCGGCAACCATGCGCGACAGCGTTGCAACAGAAAGCTCGCCCGCCTCAAGAAACTCCTCGAGCGCCGCCTCGTCCAACGCGGCAGCGTCCTCCTGAACGGCGCCGCCCGTCAGCAGTTCGTTGGCATCCAGGCAGCCCTCGGAAAGACGTTGCCCAAGTTGTGCCAGCAAAACATCGCGGCCGGGATTCTCCAAATCGATCTTGTTAATGAAGATGAACGTCGGAATGTCATAGCGCGCAAGCAGGCGCCACAGGGTTTCGGTATGCCCCTGCACGCCGTCGTTGGCACCCACAACCAAAATCGCGTAGTCGAGTGCGCGCAATGTACGCTCCGCCTCGGCAGAAAAATCGACATGCCCTGGTGCATCCACAAGCATGACGCGGGTATCGCCGTGGTCGAGCACGGCCTGCGACGAGAAGATCGTAATGCCGCGCTCACGCTCGATCGCGTTAGTGTCCAGATGCGAATCGCCATCGTCCACGCGGCCGCGCTTGCGAATGCGACCCGCGTTGAACAGCATGGCCTCGGCCAACGTGGTCTTGCCGGCATCGACATGCGCCAAGATTCCAACGACTGCCTGCTTCGACATGGCTCTCCTCTTATTACAAGCCCATCGCACGCGGCAACGGGCGTCCTCGTTCCACACTGGATGATACAATTTACGGGCCGGCGGGCGAAGCGGGCCCTATCCCCCGACCGAGCTCATCGCCCCGCGTTGCCGCGCGGCGATTTTCGTAGGTTCGCGCCTTGCGAAAGCCGGCACCTCCCCTTTTTGTCTGCCCGGGCTCATCTGGGACAGTAACAACGCGAGCCCCACAACTGCGAGGAACCACCATGAAGGCATTGCTCAACGAGTTCAAGGAATTCATCAATCGCGGCAACGTGATAGACATGGCCGTCGGCGTGATTATCGGCGGCGCATTCACTGCCATCGTGACCTCGCTTACCGACAACATCATCAACCCGCTTATCTCCGTGATTGCCGGTGGCAGCGCCACCGAGATCTCGGGGCTGGTGGTGCCGGGCACCAATATCGACTTTGGCGCCTTTATCGGCGCATGCATCAACTTTTTGATTGTGGCGGCGATCGTCTTTGCCATCGTCAAAGCATTCAACAAGGCGCAGGAGATTGGCGACAGGCTCGCCGGTGCCACCGCCGAGGAAGCCGCACCAGCGCCCGTCTGCCCGTATTGCCTGGAAGAGGTACACGAGGGCGCGACCAAGTGTTGCCACTGCGGAAGCGAGCTACCCCGGGCGTAGGGTCTTAAAGCCGATAGCGCTCAGCGTCTACTATCTTGCAAAACAGCGCAGCAACCAAAAACGGCCCCGCCCGGGGCCATTTTCGTTCACGCGCATTACTGACACGAGCTCTCGCTCTTATGCCTCGCGCAGCCAGTCAAACGCAACACGCGGCGTGCCGTCTGACACATACACGACGCCGGCACGCTCAAACCCTGCCTTAATACTCGCGCCCTGCATGGGCAGGTTGTCCTGGTGCGTATCGATGCGCAAGTGATCGGCACGTTCTTTGGCAAAGGCAAACATCGCAGCCGCGATACCGTGCACGGTGCCGTCGGATGCCACACGGTGCAGCACGGCGTACGGAGTGTCGCTACGCCATTGACCGTCCTCAATTACGTCATAGCACTCGTCCGGGCCCGGTAAAAAGGCAAACGTCGCCACCACGCGGCCGTCGACTTCGCACACATAGCTGCCACCGGCGGCGATATCGGCAGTCAGCTGCTCGGCAGAAGGCGTGCCCTCGGGCCACTGCGTGGCGTTGCCATGCGCACGCATAAAGGCGCGGGCCGCGCCATAGATAGCCATGACGGCGGGAATGTCGGTATCGAGGGTTTTTCTGATCATCACGCGGCGACCTCACGTTTATTGGTATCACTTTGATTGAGCAATGATACCAACGTTTGGAGAGGGGCGCGAAGCAGATGGGGAGCAAAAAGCGAGCCGCCTGGTCAAAAGCCAAAAGCGAGTTTTTGGGCGCTGCCACCGGCGGCGATATGAGCGACCTGTTTGCACGTGAGGACGAGCGCCGCGACGCCCTGGACGCCGAGCGCGAAGAAGCCTGGCGTTACAAGTCGTGCGAGCGCAAAAACCGTTACGACACACGCGCCGAGGCCGAAGCCGTTATGGCCGATTGCGAAAACCGCGGACGGCGCGGTTTAGCCTGCTACAAATGCGAGTACTGCGGCGGCTGGCATCTGACGTCGCACCCTTGGAAATAGGGTCCGCATCGGCACGGCACTGACGGAGCGCCAACCATCGCACACAAGCTACAGGCGCGGCGGCACCAAAACATCGTAGCGAACGGCCTTGCCCGCGAGCTGATAGCTCGGCTTAACGCCGGCAAGCAGCGGCCCCTTCACCGGTCGTTTGATAACGACCTTGCGCGGATGCACCGCAAGCGCTGCCTCGACCAGCGTCTCCTCATTAGCACACGGCTGCTCCAGATGATGCAGGAGCTGAAACTTCTTTTTAACCGCCGCGCTCTTGGTGCGCTCAGGAAACATGGGATCCAGATAAACCACATCGGGAGCGGCAAGCTCGCCCTGTCCAATCAGCTCAGCTGTATGGCGAAGGCCGGCAATGCTGTCCTCGCCCGCATGTAAGCGCATGCGCGACGCGGCAGCCGCAAGCGCCGGATCATCTGCCGCGCGATCCAAGGCATCCTTGAGGAGCGCCGCAATCACACAATCCTGTTCATATAGATCGACGGTAAAGCCCGCGGCAGCCAGCAGCAGCGAATCCTCGCCAAAGCCTGCCGTGGCGTCAATCGCCCATGGGCTCTCGATGCCTTTTGCGCGCGCAGCCTTTACCAGCAGCTCTTGCTGCAGACGGCCCTGTTTGAGCCGTGGAAGCATGCGGCCAAAATCGGCACGCAGCTCCATTGTGCCGTCGGTGAGCGTGAGGCCCTCGGACTTCCCGGTCAGCTCAAGCCCCGCGGCCCGAGCAACAAAAAAGGGATCGGCGACGCCCATGGACACTCCTTAACAAGCAAAACGAATACGCGAGCACCGTTCATGACGACACCCAACCGTCCGCTATTGTCCCACATGCGACATGGCCCACAGCATCCCAATGCAAAGCACCGCCATCAATCCCGTGCACACGGCAGCGATCACAGAATCACCCATGCGCCTTCCCAACGACCGCGGCTCATGCACTTGCCCTGTTCCGTACATCATGGCTCCTCCTTGAGACCAGCTCTTACCATGGACCCATCATCGCAGCGCCGCGCATACGCTGCCATCGATTTGACTTACGCCCAGCTTTCCTTTTTGAAAGGTTGGGTTTGGCTGCGCGGGCTCAATGCGCTTTCAAACGCATGCATCGCCGCGTTGAACTACAATGTGCTTCACCATATGTGCAGTACATTGGGTACGCCAAGTTGGCGTACTCGTATCGAAAGGACCAGCCATGAGCTTCACTCGCAAGACTCTCAAAATCCTTGCTCTCATCTACTTTGTTTTGGGCATCGCCAGCCTCGTCACCGCCGGCGTCGGTATCGCCACGGGCGGTCTCGATTCCACGTACGGTTCGTACGCCACGCTCGCAGCGGTCGTGCTTATCGCCAAGGGTCTCGTCGACCTTGCCGCAGGCGTCGCCGGTATCAAGGGCGCCAACAAGCCTTCGCAGGTGGACGGCGCGTTTAAGCTCGGTATTGTTGCCGCGGTCGCCACGCTTGCCCAAGCGGTGCTCACGCTTCCCGCGTTTGGCGGCGACGCCATCAACTTTGGCGCCTTTGTCATCGTGGTGTACGACCTGTTCTTTGTTCAGCAGGCACACGCCGTTAAGGCCGAGAACAAGGACCGCCTATAAGCGCTCGCTTCTCATAACCTCTGCAGCCAAGCAACTAAAAAGGGCCGATCGCGCATCTCCGCGGTCGGCCCTTTACGTTTGCCCAGATAAAACCTACCAAAATAAACCTGTCCCTATTTGGCAGGTTGTTAGCTGTGGCGGTACTCGGCGATGATGAAGTCGATGTCGGTTTGAAGGGTATCCAAATTTGCCAGGCGCTCTTTGTCGGCAGGGCGTGTGCGGTAGTAGTACGGCGTCATCTGGAACACCGCCTCGATGTCGGCCTGGGTCTGAAGCGTAATATTCGCAGATACCCGCTGCGTTCCGACCAACTCGAGCTCGGTAGTCTTCGGCAGCTTCTCGTCGTTAAGGTACGGCGTATCGTAGAGCACTTCCTTGAGCCCAAACAGATGACGGGCACCCGGCACCACGGTATAGAGTGAGCCCTCTGGCGCCAGCACGCGGGCAAACTCGCGCTCGTTAAAGGGGGCGAAGAGCTCAGTCACCATATCGAAGGCGCCATCGGCCACGGGGATATCCTTCATGTTGGCCACGAAATAGGTCGCATCGCCGCGCTTGGCGGCCAGGCGCACCATCTCTTTGCCCAGGTCGAAACCGTAAGCGTCCACGCCCGGCACCGCGCCCATGGCACTCGTGTAATAGCCCTCGCCGCAGCAAATATCGAGCAACGTCATGGGGCCGCTCATAGACGCGGTACGCCCAGACACCTGTTTGCACACCAGCTCGACCATCGTATCGCGCAACGGTGCGTAGTATCCACGGTTCAGAAAGTCACGACGGCTGCGTGCCTGCGACTTGGGATCGCCCATGGAGTCGCCGCTCTTGGACGAGCGCAGCAGATATAGATAGCCCTCGCGCGCACGGTCAAACCGGTGCCCGCCCGCGCATACAGCACCGCGCTCGTCGTCCACCAGCGGCTCATGGCAAACGGGACACAACAACATGGCAACTCCTTAGCGCGAACGACACAACGCCCACTATTGTCGCACGCCTCCCCCACCTAGTCATTGGAGACGTTCTTGAATGACTAGTCGTTTAAGAACGTCACCAATGACCAGTTAGAAGAGATAAGGAGTGTCCCCAGCTGCCGACAGAAAAGGAACGTCCCTAAGTGCCGATAGGAACACCCAATAACTAGTCGATTAGGAGTATCATCATCTGCGCAAATAAGCACGGAAAAGCATATTAGAGATTGAGAGCGTATGGCTGATACCGCATCTAAGCACATTGACATGACCACCGGTTCGCTGTGGCGCAATATTCCCCTGTTCGCCTTCCCCGTGGCCGCCACGAGCATCTTGGAGCAGCTGTCGAACCTCATCGCCACGGTCATCATCGGTAACTTCTCGGGCGACCAGGGAACCCTCGCCATGGCGGCGGTCGGCTCCAATGTTCCGCTTACCAGTCTTATGCTCAACCTGTTTATTGGCATGTCACTTGGCTCCAACGTGGTCATCGCCAACGCTATCGGCCGCAACGATCAGAACATGGTCAAACGCGCCGTCCATACCTCGATTTTAATGGCGCTCGTGGGCTTTGTCGTCATCGCACTGGGCGAGATCTTTGCCGAGCCCATGCTCGCCGCGCTCAACGTTCCCGCCGAAACCATGCCACTCGCTTCGCTCTACCTGCGCGTCTTTTTGCTCAGCCTGCCCTCGATCTTGCTCTACAACTTTGAGGCCGCGATCTTCCGCTCCGTCGGCATCACCCGCATGCCACTACAGGCGCTTGCCGTGTCCACCGTCCTCAACATTGGCCTAGACCTCATCTTTGTCCCCGTACTCCACTGGGGCGTCGCGGGCGTCGCCATCGCCACCGCCATCGCCTACACCGTCAGCGCCGCTACGCTCTTTATCCGCCTGCTCAAGACCGACTCCGTCGTCCGCGTCACCCTACGCGACCTGGCTATCGACCCCGTCGCCCTCAAGCGCATCGTCAAGATCGGCCTGCCCGCCGGTATCCAAAGCGCCGTCTTTGCCGTCGCCAATATCATCATCCAGTCCGCCATCAACAGCCTGGGCACCGAGGTCATGGCGGCATCGAGCGCTGCCATGAGCCTGGAGTACGTGTGCTACAACCTGCTCAACAGCTTTAGCCAGGCTTGCACTACCTTTGTGGGACAAAATCACGGCGCCCGCCAGATCGACCGCTGCACCAAGACGCTCAAGGTCTGCCTGGTCGAAGGCGGTATCGTTGCACTCACCACGATTATCGTTATTGTCGGCCTGGGACGCGAGATCTTGTCGCTCTTTAACAGCGACCCCAACATCGTCTCGATCGGCTATATCCGCGTGTGTTCGATCTTCCCGGCGTACGCCTTTAGCATGTTCTACGAAAACATGTCCGGCTACCTGCGCGGCTTTGGTATCTCGCTCACGCCCGCCCTCATCACCATGATCTGCGTCTGCGGCATCCGCTTCTATTGGGTGTTCTGCGTGTTCCCGCACTTCCGCACCTTTGCGAACATCATGATGGTCTACCCCATCAGCCTGGGCACCACGGCGTTCTTTATGGTCGTGGCGGTACTACTTTGCCACCCGGCACGCACCTATCGCGCCACCCAAGCCAAAGCGACGGCCCGTTAAGCACCGCACTCAACGCCACGTCAGTCATTTATTGACAATATGCGAGCTCATATAGTCGATAAAGCGCCTCGTGGCGATGGGCATGGTATCCCAGCTACGCCAGGCTGCCACTACGTCGCGCGAGGGGGCGTGCGCGATGGGACGTACGCGAATATCGGCCCGCATGCCCTCAACGGTACGACGGTAGAGCATGCTCACGCCCAGGCCCTCCTCCACCATCGCCATGATGGTGTAGTCGTCGGTCACCTCACTCGTCACGTGCGGCGACAGGCCATACGCCGCGAATGCATCGAGCACCAGGCTCTGTTCGCCCTCATCCAGCAGCACAAACGGCTCGGACGCCAAATCGGCGAGTGTCACCTTTTCCTTTGCCGTCAGCGGATGCGCGGCCGGCAACAATGCTACCAACTCGTCGTGATAGACCACACGCTTCTCGAGCCCAGCGGTAAATCCGCGTGCCGTAAAACAAAAATCAACCACGCCATCGTGCACCCACTGGGCGTTGCGCGTGTAATCGCCCTGCTTGAGGGTAAAGTGTACGCCCGGGTGCAGGACTCCAAAGTCGCGAATCACGCGCGGCAACACGGTTCGACTCACGTTGGTAAACGTCGCAATGCGAATATCGGTCGACGAAAGCCCCAGCAGCTCCTGGCGCTTGCCCTCGAGCTCGGCCTCGGCGGTCACGATCTGGCGCAGGTACGGCAGATATTGTTTACCGTCGCGTGTAAGCGACACACCCTGCTTTCCGCGCTCGATAAGCGTGGTACCCAGCTCGCGCTCGAGTGCCTTGACGGCCTGGCTCACCGCGCTTTGCGTGTAGCCCAGCTCGTCCGCCGCGCCCTTAAGACTTCCGCAGTCGACCACCATACAAACGATCTGATACCGCGATGCCATCGTGCCTCCACATCAATGCAGCCGTAAAACGTTTTGCCAGCGCTTTTCGCACCTACTTTAGCATTTCTTAATCATACTGAAGATACATTCGCTTTACTACATCTATATCTGGGAGCAGAATCCTTTTTACGAAACCGTTCTGTAACAAAAGGAGTCCCATGGATCGCAAAAAAGCAATCGCGCTCTCATTTTCCGTTCCCGTCGCATGGGGCTTTTCGTATCCCCTCATGAAGATCGGCATGGACAGCATGAACGCCACGAGCATCGTTGCGCTGCGCTGCATCATCGCCTTTGTGGCCTGCCTGCTGCTCTTCCACAAGCGCGCTTTCCGTATCAACCGCGACCTTATGGTTCGCGCCGCCATCATCGGCGCCATTATGGCAACCGAACTCACCTGCATGTGCCTGGGCTCTAGCCTCACCTCTGCCTCCACTGCCGGCTTTTTACAGAGCCTGACGGTCGTGATCGTGCCGTTTGCCAACGCCGCCCTGCTGCGTCGCGCCCCCGAGCGCAAAGTGCTCGTCGGCACCGCCATCGTCACCTGCGGCATGTTGCTGCTCTCGGGCGCCGACTTCACCAGCCTGAACCCGGGCGCGCTCATCATGCTGCTCTCGGCCTTTATCTATGCCAGCCACATTATCGTGGCCAAGCGCTTTGTCGAAGAAGTCGATCCGCTGTCCCTGGGCGTTTGGCAGCTGGGCGTTGGCGGCTTGTTCTCAGGCATCGCTGCATTCACCTTTGGCGGCTTCACGCTTCCCGGCACGCCGGGCGAGGTCGTGGTCGTCGTCGCACTCGCACTCATCTGCTCTGCCTATGGCTTTATCACCCAAACGCTCGTGCAGCCCCACGTGCCTGCCGAGACCACCGGCTTTGCCTTCTCGCTCGAGCCGGTCTGCTCTGCCGTCTTCTCGTTCTTCCTGGTCGGCGAGGTCCTGAGCCCCATCGCCTTCTTTGGCGCCGCTCTCATCCTCACCGGCGTCATGGTGGCAACCGTCGAGCTTCCGCGCCTTCGCGCACATGGACAGGCTCGCATGGCAGGAGCGCCCGAGCGCGTCTCGTAGACCCCACTCCTTATACAGCCGCGGCATAAAGGCAACCGGTGCGCCTTTACAATAGATGCAAACAGAGCATCTGACGCAAAGGAGCCCCATGGACGCCGCGACCCGCGACCGCAACATAGCAACTTGGTTGGGCGATGCGCCGCAGCCGGTACGTGACACTACGAACCAGCTGCTCGAGCGCATCGCCCTTTTGCGTGCCGAGCAGACCATCTATCCGGCGCAAGACGACATTCTCAATGCCCTCGCCTACACGCCGGCCGACCAGGTCAAGGTTGTCATCTTGGGTCAGGACCCCTATCACGGACCCAACCAGGCCATGGGGCTGTCGTTCTCGGTCCCCGCGACGCAAACCAAGTTGCCGCCGAGCCTGCGCAACATTTACAAGGAACTCAAAGCCGATCTGGGCTGCCCCATTCCCGCCACGGGAGACCTAACCCCATGGGCACGGCAGGGCGTCCTGCTCCTCAACACTACGCTCACCGTGCGCGAGCATGCCGCCAACTCGCACGCCAAACTGGGCTGGAGCACGCTCACCGATTACGTTATCGAACGCTGCTGCCAGCTGCCCCAGCCGGTAGTCTTTTTGGCATGGGGTCGCTTTGCCCAACAGATGGTCGAAGGCAAGCTCGTCGCGACTGGCGCGGACAAGGCAGCCGACAAGTTCTGCCTGGCCTCTACGCATCCCTCGCCGCTTTCGGCCAACCGTGCCACGGCAGAACTCCCCGCCTTTATGGGGTCGCGCCCCTTCTCGGCAGCCAATCGGCTACTCGAACAGCACGGCTCGACCCCCGTCAACTGGACTTGCCTCGGCTAAAAATCGATACATCAAAAACGCGCCCGACGGCAATCTTGCCATCGAGCGCGTTTTCTATTCGGGCCATATAAATTGTGTGCGACCGGCCTCGCCGCCATCGATCAACAGACTCTGTCCGGTCATAAACCGGTTGGTCACGCCCACAAAGTAGATCCACTCGGCGATCTCTTGGGCGGTGGCCCAGCGTTTAAGCGGCGTGAGCTCCATAATCTGGTTCCACAGGTGCTCGTCTTCCATCACGCAACGGTTGAGCGGCGTGATAACGCCGCCCGGGTCCACACTGTTGGCGATGGCCTGCGGTGCCAGGCGGTTTGCGAGGTTCTTAGTGTAGGCGATAACGCCGCCCTTGCTGGCGGCATAGGCGGGAAACTCCGATCCAGTATGCCCGCTCGCCGACCCCACATTGACCACGGATTTGATAGCCGGCGCAGGCTTGGCGGCGAGCCCCTCCCCCACAAAGGCGTAGCGCTCGGTCACGTTAATGGTGCCGCACAGGTTGGCGGCGACGTCGTCGGCCGAATCCTGCGTACCGGCAACGTTCACGATTACCTGAGGCTCAAGGTCGCTTGGAAACGAGTCCGGCTCGCGGACATCAACGATCAGATGGCGGTAGCGCTCGTGTTCGATAGCCGGCGACAGCAGATCAAAGCCCACGACCTCGTGGCCCTCATCCAAAAAGCGCTGCACGCACGCGGCTCCGATACCGCCCGAAGCGCCCGTGATCAAAACCCGCATACTTGCTCCTTAGGCGGTTGCGTGGCGCTCGAGGTACTCGGAGCCCACATTCTCGCGCTCCCAGCCGCGCACGACCTTGTAGCCCACGGGGCTCAGGAAGACCTCGCACAGCAGCTCGGCAACAGCACCGGTCAGCGAGCACATGAGGACCTGCACCCAGGTCCAACCAAAGAACGTGTGGCTCACCACAATGGCAAAGACCAAGTTGTCGATAAACTGGCCAACACCCGTGGACACATAGGAACGGAAGGCAAAGCTCGCAAAGTTATTCTTCTTGAGCATACGGCCGAGCGACTGGTTGAGCGTGGAGTTAACCACGGCAGAAACGAGCATTGCCAGCGAAGAGCCCAGCACCACGTACCAGGTGCCGCCGATGGTGGCGTTAAGGGCGGTGTTGACCTCGATCATGCCCGTGTCGTAGTAGGCGCCCCACATGCCGGGCGTGAGCGAACATGCCCAAAAGCACAGGCTCACGGCCAGATTGACCAGTAGCGCGAGGATGGAGATTTTGATGGATGCCTTGGCGCCAAAGCGCTTGCAGATCATGTCCTGGCACAAAAACGAGACCCAGCTCACCACAAAGCCGCAATCGAGTGCCAGATACGGCAGGCTGATGAGCTCTTTGTTGGCCAGCAGGTTCATCATGATGACACTCACGAAAAACAGCGAAACCGTTGCCGCGGGAATGCTCCGCAACAGGACCTTGTAGTCCTCCATGACCTTCTTGATCATTATGTACTCCTTTGGTTTTAGGTTTAACGAGCAGGATATCGGACCCGAACTGCTCGGACGTCTCGGTCTTGAGACGACGGTGGGTATGATAGCCGCTCACACGGCATCAGGCAAGTAAATGGCGCGGGGTCCCCGCAGGACCACCGCGCCGATGCGTTAAAAGGCTACGTTGCCAAACTCCGACAGGATCAGGTCGGGGTTGTGGTCGGTTGCCCAATCCACGTTCCACGGGCTCGTGAACAGCAGCAGCTTACCGCCGCGCATATCCTCGACACGCAGCGTGTCGCGCGTGAGCGAAAGGCCCGGGATATCGATAGTGTCGGGGTCGTTCTGGATCCAGCGGATGTCCGTATAGGGCAGCGGCTGGCGACGAACCTCAACACGGTACTCGGCCTTGAGACGGCGCTCGAGTACCTCAAACTGCAGCACGCCGACCACGCCCACGATGACGCTCTCCATGCCGGCACCCAGTTCGCGGAAGATCTGGATGGCGCCCTCCTGGGCAAGCTCCTCCATACCCTTAACGAACTGCTTGCGCTTGAGCGTGTCGACCTGCGTAATGCGAGCGAACATCTCGGGAGCAAACGTCGGGATCTGCGGATACTGCACGTGGCGCTTGCCGGAGCACACGGTGTCGCCGATGCTAAAGATACCCGGATCGAACAGGCCTACGATATCGCCCGCGTACGCCTCGTCCACGATGGCGCGGTCATCGGCCATCATCGAGGTACCCGTAGCGAGCTTAAGCTTGCGGTTGCCCTGCACGTGGAAGGCATCCATGCCGCGCTCGAACTTGCCCGAGCAAATGCGCACAAAGGCGATGCGGTCGCGGTGGTTCTTGTCCATGTTGGCCTGGATCTTAAACACAAAGCCGCTAAAGTCGTCGCGGCAGGGATCGACCGGTTCGCTGGTGAGCGTATCGGTATAGGCGCGCGGCGTCGGGGCCAGACGCAGGAACTCCTTCAGGAAAGGCTCCACGCCAAAGTTGGTAAGCGCCGAGCCAAAGAACGCCGGGCTCAGCTTGCCACAGGCCACGGCATCCAAATCGAGCTCGTCGCCGGCACCATCGAGCAGCTCGATATCGTCCATCAGGTTCTTATGGTTTTCTTCGCCGATGAGCTCGTCCATGGAAGAATCGCCCAGTTCGGCCTCGACCTCGGCGACCTTCTTGGTGGCGTTGGCGTGGCCGTCGCCCTCAAAGGCGATAACGCGACGGGTCTGACGGTCGAACACGCCGCGGAAGTTGCGGCCGCTGCCGATCGGCCAGTTCATGGGATAGGTGTTGATGCCCAGAACGTTCTCGATCTCTTCCATGAGCTCAAACGGATCGCGAGCCTCGTGGTCGAGCTTGTTCACAAAGGTGAAGATGGGAATGTGGCGCAGCGTACAGACCTTAAAGAGCTTCTTGGTCTGGGCCTCGACGCCCTTGGCGCCGTCGATAACCATGACAGCGGCGTCGGCAGCCATAAGGGTACGGTAGGTATCCTCCGAGAAGTCCTGGTGACCGGGGGTATCGAGGATATTGACGCAGGCGCCGTTATAGGTGAACTGCAGCACCGAGGAGGTAACGGAGATACCGCGCTCCTTCTCGATGTCCATCCAGTCCGAGACGGCATGCTTGGCCGAGCTCTTGCCCTTGACCGAGCCGGCGGTCTGAATGCTGCCGGTATAGAGCAGCAGTTTCTCGGTAAGCGTGGTCTTACCGGCGTCCGGGTGGCTGATGATCGCGAATGTGCGGCGCGACGAGATTTCATCCGACAGGCTTGCCATGCGGATCCTTTCTTGCATTGAGTGCATTACGTCGATGTAACCGCCCTATTGTAGCCGCGAAATCCCGCTCTAGAGCGCCTATCAGGACAAATTCATCAGTCAGAACGTGAGCGGCTAGTTATCGAAAGTATTCTGCAGCAGACTGTCTCAATCTGTAACAGCAGGCGACCCAAAACGGACCCAGATGTTACAGATTGAGACAAACGAACTTGTCCGCCGGCACAATCTCAATCTGTAACACCTGACCGCCCAAATTGGGTCTAGCTGTTACAAATCGAGATAAACGGAAAGGCAGGCAGCCAATGTCTCGTTCTGTAACATCTAGCCGCGCAAATCGACTCTTACTGTTACAGATTGAGACAAATAGGCAGGCGGGAAAATAGCATCTCAATCTGTAACAGCAGGCGACCCAAAACGGGCCCAGGTGTTACAGATTGAGATTGTTTTGGAGCAAGCGCGGTGCCGATGGGCTATTCCACATTTAGCTCTTGCATAACTGTGCATAGTGTATATATACTGTGCTTACCGGTTATTTACACGTGTAGCCCAACAGCTAAGGAGCCGCTGTGGACATCATCCTATCCAATTCAAGCGACAAGCCCATCTACGAGCAGATATCCTCGCAGGTCAAAGCTCAGATCCTTTCGGGCACGCTCGCTGCGGGAGCCAAACTCCCCAGCATCCGTGCACTCGCGAGCGACCTGGGCGTGAGCGTCATCACCACCAAGCGCGCCTACGCCGACCTGGAGCAGCTCGGGTTTATCTGCACCGTGCAGGGCAAGGGCTGCTTTGTCGCCGAGGGCAACCAGGAACTCTTGCGCGAAAACCAGCTCTGCCATATCGAAGAGCTACTTGCGAAAGCGGCGAGCCAAGCCGAAACCCTGGGCGTCACGCGCGACAAACTGCACGAGATGCTCGACCTGGTAGCCCCCGAAACCATGCAGTAGCCATCTGAAAGAAAGGCTATACCATGCAAAACCTTTTAGAACTCAAAGGCATCTCACGCCGTGTGAGCGACCGCTTTTCACTACGCGACGTCACGCTCGCTGTGGAGCCCGGCCAGATCGTTGGCTTTGTAGGCGCAAACGGCGCCGGCAAGACAACGACCATTCGCGCCGCGCTCGGGCTTATCAAGCTCGATGCCGGCGAGGTGTGCCTGTTTGGGCAGCGCTGTGGCGCCGACGCGCCCGATGAGACACAGCGCTGCCTGCGCTCCCGCGTCGGTCTCGTCCTGGACACATGCCCCTTCCCTTCAACGCTCAAGGTGGGCCAGATCGAGGCACTCGTAGGTCAGGCGTACCCCACGTGGGACCGCAAAACGTTCGCCGGATTCATCGACCGATTTGGCCTCGATCCCAAGACAAAGGTCAAGGACCTCTCCCGCGGCATGGGCATGAAACTGCAGCTTGCCTGTGCACTCAGCCATAATGCCAAGCTACTCCTTTTGGACGAAGCCACCGCGGGCCTCGATCCCATGGCGCGCGAGGAACTGCTCGATGAGCTGCTTGCTTTTGTCGCCGACGGCCAGCACAGCGTGCTGCTCTCGAGCCACATTACGTCCGACCTCGATCGCGCCGCCGACCGCGTCATCTGCATCGATAACGGCTCGATTGTGTTTGACCTGCCGCGCGAGGACATTACCGACCGAGCCGGCATCGCCCACTGCACCCAAGCGCAGGCCGCCGAGCTTATGGCTTGCGTCGAAGGTGCCCATGCCGCCCGCCACGCCTACAGCGTGGACGTGCTCGTGCCCAACCGTCGCGAAACGCTCGAGGCCTTTCCCGAGATTCCCTGCGATCGGGTAACCATTGACGACTATCTTCGCCTCACGCTGAAAGGGGCTTCAAAATGAAACGCGCCTTTATGTCCGAGCTCGCCATCGCTCGCACGCTCATCCCGAGCATTGCGGGCGTCGGCCTGTTCATCTTCGTCGTGCTAACCCTTGCCAACGCATCGGACGGCGATTCCGGTATGAGCGCCGGCGCCTGCGCGGTCAGCGCCATGTCACCCATCATAATCATGAACTCACTGGCTGGCTACGATAACCAAAACGGCTGGGAGCGCTATCGGGCAACGCTGCCGTTCTCGCGCAAAGACATCATCTGCGCACGCTACCTGTGCATTATTGCTTTCTCGGCCGTCATGGCATGTGCAGCTACGCTTTTGAGCATCGCCTCCATCCCGCTCTTCAACAGCGCGGGCATTCCTTCGACGGGACAGACGGTCTTTGAAATCGCAATCGCCTCGGCAGCATCGATGCTCATCTCCCTCATGATGGTGTTTTTGGCGCAGCCGCTGTTCTTTCGATTTGGACACATGGAGGCGCTGCGCCTTTCCGTCGGCCTGTTTGCCCTGATGGGCTGCGGTACCATGGCAATGCTGAGCTCTTCCAACCCCATTAGCAACTGGCTCATGTCGATTGCCGGAGCGAATCCCGATCCTGCCGTCCTTGGCGGTCTGTGCGCAGGAATTGCCGTACTGGCCCTCGCGCTATGTGCAATCAGCTGCACCGTCAGCACCAAGGTCTATCGAGCACGCGATCTGTAACCACGCGAGCCTCAATCCTCGAAGGGCGTGATCGCCGCCCCTCCCCGCAAATCCGTGACAAATGGCATATCCCCGGCCCGTACGCCACCGCGCTACTTGCGCAGCGGCTTGGGTAGCGGGATACCGGCGGCGATGAGAGCCGCAATGATCATGCAGACGATACCCTTGAGTGGGAAGCACATGAGCAGCAGGCCCACGACCATGACCGGCTGGCGCATGACCGCACCCATCGTCGATGCCGTGCAGACGGCGACGCAAAAGACCGGATCGGCGCCGGTGAGGATGGCAAGGCCGTAGCCCAGGCTCACACCCGAGAAGATAACCGGGAAGAAGTGGCCGCCACGCCAACCAAGGTTGATGAGGGCGGGCGTCAGCATGGCCTTAACAAGACCGGTCGCGATAAGCACGCCAGCGGGAATGGTCAGGTAGGTTTCCATGAGCACGTCGGCCTGGGTCTCGCCGGCAAACATGGTGTAGGGCAGAACCGTGCCACAGATGGCGAGTGCCAGACCGGCTAGCATGGCCTTGACGACAGGACGCTCCCCTATTGCATGAGACAGTGCCTCGCTCGCATGCTCAGAGACAAAGTACAGCCATCCGCAAACGGTGCCGACCACCGCCAGCGGAATGAGCCAGACAAGTTCCAGGTTGCCCACCACGGCAGCCTCGAACCTCGGCATGCCCATGCCGCCGCCCATGAGCTGGCCGAGCAGCAGGTAGGTGCCCAGACCACCGGCAATCGCAATGCCGTAGACCACCGTCTTTTGCGCCTTGGGCAGCTTGATGGTGATCTCGCCGGACGCGGACTCATCGTCGGCGTCTTCGCCCTGGCCGTCAGTACTTCCGGCAAGCGGCGCCACAAAGCCAAAGACGGGCGCGGTAAAGAGTGCCGTCAGGGCAGCCTGGGTGCCCAGCAGCGTGAGCTCCCTAAACTCGGCGCCAAAGCGACGCATGCGATCGCCGACCCAGCTGCACAGACCTGCGATAACGCCGGTCAGGCCGGCCTCCGGTCCAATGCTGCCGCCAAACAGCAGCGGCAGCAATGCCGCGAGCGAAAGCTTGCCCAGATTGTCGTACGGGTAGCGTCCATCGCGCTTTACCTTGGCCATCACCTGGTTGAGGTCATCGGTCTTGGTGCCCGTCGTCTTTTCGTACAGACCGATCAGCAGACCGCCCAGCAGGCAGACGAAAAACGGGTATGGCAGAAAGCCAAACGGGCCGCTGGCAAGCTCGGGCGAAGCGACGCCCAGCGCGTGTGGAATCTCGGTCCATAGATAGTCGATGCCGTGCTCCATCGCAAAGAAGAACAGCCAGACCGCGGCACCTGCGAACGCACCGGTCACGGCAACGCTAACTAAAAACAGCGCGCGGTTTGTGGGTTTGGCAAGGTTATCCATCGGGTCCTCCCGCGGTCAAAGTCGACATAGATACGTTTTATTGTAGAGCGAGTGTGGCCCAGACAAGCCAACCGTCTGCGCCGCAAACGGCACCATTGGGAGCCATAGTGGGGCAGGCTCAAGGCTTATCCGTTGATAATCGAGGCAATCTCGCGCAAATCGTCGGCAAAGTAGATGCCGTGCTGGCGCTTCAGGCTCGAAAGCCCCTTATCAATCATGTGCCCGAGCAGCGCCTTGAGGTCGTTGTAGTAACCGTTCAGGTTGTACAAAATGCACGGCGCATCGAGATGCCCCAACGACACCGCGGACATGACCTCGGCAATCTCCTCGAGCGTGCCCGTCCCACCGGGAAAGGCGATGAACGCATCGCCGAGCTCAATCATCTTGGCCTTGCGCTCGGCCATATCGCTCGTCACGATGAGATCGTCGATTCCGTCGTGCTGAAACTCGGCCTCGATAAAAAAGCTCGGCTCCACGCCCGTCACATGTCCGCCAGCATCGAGCACGCTATCGGCGAGCGCGCCCATCAGGCCCGATTTGGACCCGCCGTATACCAACGCGTGGCCGTTGGTGCCAATCCAGTTGCCCAGCTCCTGTACCGCAAGTAGAAACGCCGGGTCATTACCGACGCTGGCACCCAGATACACGGTGATATTCATTTCAGTCCCCCTCATCGTGACGCGTGGCGCCCACTCTAGCGTTGGCGGCGGCGATATTCGCGCACGCGGCGCGACAGGTCGGCGAGCTCGTCACGATCGAGCTCTTCCAAATGCTCAAGATCGTCCATAAAGCGCGCCATGGTGTCCTTTTGGCGCAGCTTGATGAGCGTATTGCAGTAGTTCACCGCCACGCCCGTAAGCATGGCGATATAGAAGATACTGATGACGCTTAGGATGACGGTAATGCCGCGGGCAACCGGCGTTTCTGCCGGGATATCGCCAAAGCCGATCGTCGAGACCGTCTCAAAGCTAAACCAGAGACCATCACCAAAGGTGAGGGTCGTAGGCTCGGACAGCCAGACAGCCGTCGAGCACAGCAGGTAAAAGATAAGAAACAGGCCCGTGATGCGTGCAAAGCCAGCCTGTCGCAGCACATCGGCAAGCGTCCTCAACCTGTTCATCGCGACCCTTTCCACGGACAACCAATCACGTTCGCTCGGTATTGTCCCACAACCGGCAGTTAGGGACGTTCCTTTTAATATGAGCAGGACATTGTCAAGAGGCAAAATCGGGCCTGG
>CABUJN010000003.1:0-67459 GCA_902491935.1 uncultured Collinsella sp. | reverse complement strand
GCGAAGCCAGGCCCAGATACTCAGCCGCCTCGAGTGAGCCCTTCGCCGCGCGATAACTGCTCGCCGCAAAGTCGCGACTCATATCGCGCACGCGCGCATAGGTGCTCTTCTCGTTTTTGATGTGTGCCTGAATGATCTGGATCATGTTGACGTCGGGCATGTACTCGGTCAGCAGACCCTCGAGCGTCACCATGCCGCGGGCGAACATCGTCACCACGCTCGGCAGCTCAACGTCGTTTTTGCGCGCCAGATTTAACAGCGAGGTCAAAAACTCGCCGATATCAAGATCCTTAAGGTCGAGGCCCGCAAAGTCGGCGACGATAAAGTCCAAGTCGGACAAAAAGGCCGAATGGTCGAGCTCGGCAGAATCGCCGCGCGTCACGGCAAAGCGCATGAGCGAATCCTTGAGCTTGGGCACGTCGCCCTCGGCCACGGCGAAAATCATGTCCTTGACGATACCGCGGTCGTGGCTCGACATGCGCCCGACCATGCCCAGGTCGATAAAGTAGACGATGCCGTCCTTGAGGATGATGTTTCCCGCATGCGGGTCGGCATGGAAAAAGCCATCGTCGAGCACCTGCGTCGAATAGTCCTCGACAATCGCCGAGCCGATCTTTTCCAAGTCATAGCCCTCGGCCTCAAGGCGTTTGGGATCGGCGATGGAGATGCCGTCAATGTAGTCCATGACCACGACGTGCTCGGTGCAAAGGTCCAAGTAGGATTTGGGACACGACACACCATGCACGCTCTTATGGAAGTCATAGAAATCGTTGAGGTTTTTGGCCTCAGCCAAAAAGTTGGTCTCCTCGCGAAACGAGGCCCACAGCTCCTCGACGACGGCGTGCAGGTCAACGAACTGATCGGTGTTGACGAACTTGGAAACGATGCGCACCACCGAACGGATAATATCGATGTCCTGCGCCATCACCTGCTGCGCACCGGGGCGCTGCACCTTAACGGCCACGTCCTCGCCGGTCACCAGACGGGCACGGTGTACCTGCGCGAGCGACGCGCTTCCGAGCGGGTTGGGGTCGATCGCGTCGAACATCTGCCCCAGGCGCTGGCCGTACTCCTCTTCTAGACAGCGGAGCACTACCTCATACGGCACCGGCTCTACGTCAGAGCGCAGGCGGCGCAGCTCATCGCAAAACCGCTGCGGCAAAATCTCGGAGCGGTTGGCCAGAATCTGCCCCATCTTGACGAACATGGGGCCAAGCTCTTCGAGCAGACGACGCAGGCGCACCGGCGTAAGGTTATCCCACACGCGGTACTTTTTGATCAGGCGAACGATCTGACCGATGCGTTCGCGGCGACCTGCCGGCGTGAGCTGGTATTCCTCGTCCGGCGCCATCGCGTCGGGCTCTTCGGGGACCATATCGACAGCGCGCGGCTTCTTGCGAGCGCCCGAGACGGCGGCATCGACCTCGTCGACAACCGCCGCCTCGTCACCCAAGGGATCTTGATTGTTGTAATCGGTGGTGGAATCTGCCATCTGCGCTACTACTCGGCCTCTTCGGCATCCTCTGCATCGTCGGGCTCAACAGACTCGACGGGCACCGAGGTCACGTTGTCCTCGACCGAATCGACGATGTCGCGCACATGGGCCAGGAAGGCCGTACGCTCGGGGGCGGTCATAACGCGGACGCGCGCCAGGATGAGCTCATCGAGCACGCGCTGCGCCGCAGTCTCGCCCTGCATGCCCAGGCGCTCGGTCAGGTCGGAGATGGTGCCACCCGCCTGCTCGAACATATCGGACACGCTGCGGGCGATATCGGGGGTGCCGGCATCCTTGCGGACCTGCTCGCCCTTGGTATTGAGGTCGTCGAGGACCTTCTTGCCGCCCTCAACGGCAACGGCGGCGGCGCCGAAGCCCACGTTGATGGCACCGTTAACAAGCTGATCGAGTTTCATAACCATGGTTGGCTCCAATCATGAACAACTGCATTGGCCTTCTTGTACCCAAGATTGGGCGAACGACACAAAATCGTTTTACCGCCAAGATGGAAATCGAGCGGGGCAAAGCCTTTGACGGCGTTTGCCCCGCTCGTTTGCTGCAATGTGGCTTCTACCTAATGTTATCGTTCATCGCGAAGGAGTTCTTCATGGCACAGCTCGTGGTATAGAGCACCTTGCCCAACAGGGCATCGGTCTCCACGCGCACGAGCTCGGCAAAGGCCTCGTTGGCGCGAGCGAGCTCGGCAGGCACCTCGGCCTCTGGGAGCGCGGCTACGACAGCGTCAACGTCGTGAATCTGCTTGTGGCCCATGCCGCCGACCTTCTCCTGATAATCCTCGACTGCGCGACCGCACTCGTGGAAGCGAACATCGGCCAAGGCACCGATCAGGCGATTTGCCCAATAGAAATTCTCGGACGTCACGCGGGCCTGCGTGTCGGCATAGTACTCAGGCATGGTCTCGACATTGGCGTACAGCGGCACGAGCGCGTTAAACGAGTTAGAGCCAAACGCCATCCACTGCACGGCGCGATACGCCGGCTGCGCATAGGGGCGCAGCTGTAGCACGGCAAGCTGGCTGTTGCGGTTGATGCCGATGGGACGATAGGCGCCGCGCGTGGAGGGCGTGCCCTTGCTGCCGTAGCAGTCGTACTCCGTGCCCTGGTAGTGGCTCGAAAGCACGTACTTAATGTCCTCGATGGTCACTTTGCGCTCGGGCACGCGGCTCCAGGGGATGTCGTCGCTCTCGGGCGTGTAGTCAGCGTCGGGACCGTCCCACACATCGCTGGGGTTGAGGCAGCGCTGCATGTACCAGGCGCGCGGCGTGTTGTAGACGTGGTCGCTGTCGCTGTGCGAGCCAAAGGCCTCGCGCGGGTTAAAGACCGCGGCGGGACCGTCGCCCTCGACGCCTAGCGTCAGGTCCAGATGCCACTCGGCCATCCAGGAGCGCAGGTCGGCCGAGCACATGTGGTCTGCCTGGGCACCCTCGGCGTCGTCCAGGTCAAAGCTGTTGATACCCAGCTGGTTGGGCATGGTCACATAGGCGTCGTCGGGCACGCGCTTGGCGATCCAGTGGTGGCCGCCGATGGTCTCGAGCCACCAGATCTCGTCAACGTCACTAAAGGCGATGCCGTTGTTCTCGTAGGTGCCGTAGCGCTCGAGCAGCTCGCCCAGAATGCGCACACCGTCGCGGGCGGACTTGGCGTACGGCAGCACCAGGGTCACCATGTCCTCCTCGCCCAGACCGCCGGGCTGCGCCGGCACATAGCCGTCCTCGCCCTCGTTGCCCTTGGCGGGCACGTAGTCCACGAGCGGATCGGCGCCGCGGACGCGCTCGTTGGTGGTGAGCGTCTCGGTTGCGGACATGCCAACATTGAGCTCGTTGAAACCGGCCTCGGCCCAAATGCCATGACCTGGGACAACGTCGGGGACGCTTGTGTAACGCATGGGATTGTCGGGCAGCTCAACGGTCAGGTGGCTCAGGACACTCGTGTAGACACGCGGCTGCTCGTCGGGATGCACTACGCGCATGCGCTTGGGCTCAAACACCCCGTTGGACGAGTCCTCGTTGCGGGCGACAAGCGTCGACCCATCGTAGCTCGCGTTCTTACCAACCAAAATCGTTGTGCACGGCATGCGCATCCTCCTTGAGCGAAGAAATCAAACGGCAACAGTGTATCGCTTCGGCGCAAAAAGGGCGAAATCGCGGCACCTCGGGGCCCCTCGGAACCCCTGGGGTCAAAAAATGCCAAATATGAGTACTGTCACCAATTTAGTAGCAGCAATTTTCCTTGTAACGAGTGCCAAAAATCCCCATTTGTCCAAAAGCAAGACTACGTTATTCCCCATAGGTTCAATAAAATGAGCTTCCTAACGATAATGGATATCATTAGGAAGCTCAAATGCTATAAAACATATGTGACTATCTTGGCAACAGTACTCATATTTGGCGTTTTTTGACCACATGGTATTTGGCTAACCCTCAAACAGCCCAAAACGCCTATTTCGATGCGCGCTCCGCCGCCTCGATCACGTGCTTGGCGAGAATCGCCGTCGTTACAGTGCCCACGCCACCCGGCACGGGAGTAATTGCGTCAACAATCGGCTCCGCAGCATCAAAATCGACATCGCCGACCAGCTTGCCGGCGGCCTCGTCCCAGTTAATGCCCACATCGATGATCGTCTGGCCATCGCGAACCGCATCCGCGCCAATCGTGCGCGCACGTCCAACGGCCGCAACCACGATATCAGCCGCACGGCACTCAGCAGCCAAGTCGCGCGTATGCGTATGGCACGTCGTCACCGTGGCATTGCGAGCCGTAAGCATGGCGGCAACGGGACGGCCAATCACGAGCGACCGACCAACAACCGCGACCTTGGCCCCATCCAGCTCAACGCTGTAATGGTCCAGCAACGCCAACACGGCCTCGGCCGTGCAAGGAGCAAAGCCCTCGCCGCGACCCGAAAGCGTGGTAAGCAGCGAGGCCGGCGTCATGGAGTCAACATCCTTGGCGGGCTCGAGTGCCGCGGCAACTGCATCCTCGTCAAGCCCAGCGGGCAACGGACGAAACATCAGGCAGCCGTGAACAGCGGGGTCGGCATTGATGTCCTTAATAGCCGCCAACAGCTCGTCCTGTGAAACATCGGCGGGAAGCAAAACGCGGCGAGCCTCAATGCCAACCTTCTCGCAGCGCTTGAGGGCGCCACGCTCGTAGGATAGATCGTCCTCGCGCTCGCCCACACGCACGATGGCCAGCGTCGGCACGATCCCCTGTTCGCACAGGGCGACGCAACGAGCGGCAAGTTCCTCGGTCAACGCGCGGGCAACGGGAGCGCCCTTGAGCAGCTCTGCCATGGCTATCCCCTCTTCCTTGCGGCGTCGGCAGCACGGCGCGCCAGCGCATCGGCGCGCGGCAGCCACGTATCTAGCAGCTCGTCGCACGCCGCCTCGAGTTCCTCGGCGCGCGCCCGGTCTTTCATAGATGTGGTGTTGGCAAAGAGCGTCAGGCTCGCACCCTGCATGGCGGCGCGGCAGAACACGGCGCCGCACGCCACGTCGGACAGCAGTTGGCGCGAGCCTTTGTCTGCCATGTCCTCGAGCAGCGCCAGCGCGCGCCCACAGGTGTCCATGATCCGATACGGTGGCATGGCCGCCACGCGCAACGCGTCCTGAATCGCCGCGGGTCGAGCCGGGTCCTCGCGCGGAATGCCGTACGACGCGGACACCTGGCCGTACGCACGAACGTCCTCGGCAACCAGGCCCACTAGCTCCTGCGCCAACTCGTCTGCCTGGGCAAACGCGCGCGTCAAATCGTCTGCGCGATCGACAAGCGCGGGATTGGTCGCCCCGTAGCGAGCGACCATCCCGCAAAGCGAGGCGCCCAGCGCGCCCACAAAGGCGCTCGCGCTGCCGCCGCCGGGAACCGGCTCGCGGGCGGCAAGCGCCTCGGCAAAACCGCGACAGGTTTTATCCATCATCTCTTGGCTCATACGTATGCACCTTCAAGTCATATAGATCGGTCGGGCGGCAACCGTCGACCAACCGCATCAAACACGTAATGATGCTAAGTCTAGCCCATAAGCACATGAGCGTCAGCACACCTGGCCATCGCGGATTTCTATGACGAACGATAGGCGTCGGCGCCGCAAACATGGGACACATGGCCCACCTTTCGAGACTCCCGAACAGTACAAACTGGGGCATATCTATAAGTAAGGAACCCGTTGGGGCACGGCCGCGTAACGGCCACAAGCGATGAACGGAGGCATAAGCCGCACAGCACACAAAGACATCCGCCGCCAGCGCAATCAGTACCCCAACAGCCCGCGGCCCCGTGATGTCATCGGCAGACAAGGAGGACGCCACCATGAAGAAAAAGACCCTATCGATCCTTTCCCTTTGCATCGCCCTCTTTGCCGCGTTTGCCCTTGTCGGCTGCGGCGAGAGCGCATCGGGCGGAGGCAGCGCCCCCAAGAGCGAGAGCAAGGAAAAGGCCCCCGTCGCCAAGAAGACCGACTTCATCTGGTTTAAGGTCGAGATGCCCGAGGGCGTCGGCGTAAGCGACTCTGCCGGCAAGAATGCCGACAGGGTCCAGCTCACCTTCCCCGAGAACGAGAACACCACAGTCGACCGTTTCATCCCCGTTTGGCAAGAGAAGATGACGGCCGAAGAGTCCTTTGCAGAGCAGGCCGAAAGGCACACCGGAACGTTCCAGTGGGAGGATGGCGACCCCGTCGAGTACAACGGCAGAACATGGCTCACCGGAACGTGCAAGGACAACGGCGGCACTTATACCTACCTCTTTACCGACGTCGACACGGGAAGCGTCTATATCATGATTAGGAACGTCGACCTTCACACGAAAGAAGCCGAGACGCTCCTCAACTCCATCGAGTTCCCCGATGACATGGCGAAGGCAGTTGCCGAGGCACGCGAAGTTGAGATTTCGAGCATCGAGATCAAGTAACGGGACCCCGCACACGCCCACGTACGCGCGCCCCATTAAAACAACGGGCACCCAACCCCGGGGAGGGCCGACAACATCGGCCCTCCCCTCTTTTGCGCCCGAACATATTGCCACTTAACGGCGCAAATCCGGTCCTCAGAATGGGACACATGGCCCACCCTAGCGAGCCGTCAACGCGTACAGTAAAAGCAGGTAATCCATGGGCGGTTACAGATCGAGGAGGACACGACCATGAAAAAGAAGGCCTTTGCGATTCTCACCCTCTGCATCAGTCTCTTTGCCGCGGTTGCCCTGGTGGGCTGTGGCGGAAGCGGCGGCGCCACCGGCAGTGGCGGTGGCGGCGGAGCAGAAAAGCCAGCCGTGGATATGAGGACCGACTTCATTTGGTTTAAGGTCGAGGTCCCCGAGGGCGTCGAGGTCACCGACGTCGCAGGCGATACCGCCGACAGGGCCCAGTTTAAGTTCACCGAGAGCGAGCACGCCAGCGACCGCTTTATCCCCGTCTTCGACCCCGACAAGAACGCTGACGAGTTGTTCGACTACGAGGCAAAGTGGAATGCCAGCTTTGAGTGGACCGAGAATGACCCCGTCAAGTACAACGGCAAGACTTGGCGCAACGCTTCCTATACACACTCGGGCGGCGTGACGACTGAGTACTTCACCGAAGCAGGCGGCGGCAGCGTCTACGTGCGCATCGACAACGTCGAGGAGCACAAGGATGCCGTCGAAACCATGATGAAGTCCCTGGAATTTGCCGACGACATCGCCGAGGCAAAGACCGAGGCCATGGATGTTAAGCTCGACGATATCGAGATCAAGCGCTAAAGCTCCAACGGCATGCAGCAGCGCCGTTTTAGCTCAACCGGAATGCAAGGTGCGACTCCTTGCATCCCGGTTTTTTGTGTTCGAAAGCGCCCGGTCACATCACCATATTGAGCACATTGACGAATTCCTGAGCCCGGGAGCGGCTGCTCAGGCAAAAGACACAGGCAGTTAACAGCCTGTTGCGCAGAAAAACATTGCGGCCCTTGATCCTGTTGACCCCCGTGATGTCCTTAAGGTAGACAATCTCGGTGTGCTTGCCGCCAAAAGTGCCCTTCTTGAGCACCTCGATACGGTTGGGGTAGATCCTGACGTCTTTAAAGCTGCCCGAACCTTTGTCCTGGAACAGCAAGGTGTTGTTATCCATGCGTGTCACTCCCGCGGGGTTCGCTAAAGCTGCTTCTATGGCCACATTTTAGTCACCGCAAGGCTCCCATGCGAAGGTGCCAGACAGCACAGCAATTCGTGTCCGCGCGAGGCTTTAAACTAAATGCGATAAAGATGCATTCCACAAGAGGAAAGTGGGGCGACAGTGATGGACGAACTGGTAAACCGTGGAGAATCGGCAATCGTACCAGAAGTTTTTTACAAGCAGGTTTCCTCGATTCTCAACGCCGCTCGCGACAAGGCCTATACCGCCGTTAACTTTGCGATGGTTGAGGCGTATTGGGAGATCGGCAAGAGCATTGTTGATGAGCAGGGCGGAGAGGAGCGCGCCAAGTACGGCGATGCACTGATCGACGAACTTGCCGTTAGATTGACTAAGGATTTTGGCAGAGGCTTCAACGCCAGAAGCTTAAGATACATGCGTCAGTTTTATCTTGCGTTCCCAATTCGGAACGCGCTGCGTTCCGAATTGAATTGGACACATTACCGCAGGTTATCGCGTATAACCGACCCTGATGCTCGAACATGGTACATGAACGAATGCGCCGATTCTCGCTGGAGCACGCGTCAGCTCGAACGCCAGATCAACACCATGTTCCGCGAGCGCCTGCTTGCCAGCAAGGACAAGGAGGCCGTCACCCAGGAAATCCAAAAGAGCGCCCCGGCTCGTCGCCCCGAGGATATCATCCGCGACCCATATGTACTGGAGTTTTTAGGTTTCTCGGACGATACTGCGTTTCGCGAGAGCGATCTAGAGCAGGCGCTCATCACGCATCTTCAGAAGTTCCTGCTGGAGCTTGGCCGTGGTTTCGCTTTCGAGGCGCGCCAAAAGCGCATCACCTTTGATGGGCGCCATTTCTATATTGACCTTGTTTTTTACAACTATCTGATGCGTTGCTTCGTGCTCATCGACCTTAAGACGGACGACCTTACGCATCAGGACCTGGGCCAGATGCAAATGTATGTGAACTACTACACGCGCGAGCTCATGAACGAAGGCGACAATCCGCCCATAGGCATCGTGCTCTGCGCGGACAAAAGCGATTCGATTGTCGAGTACACGCTGCCCGAAGACAACGACCAAGTGTTTGCCGCCAAATCCCTGCCGTATCTTCCAAGCAAGGAAGAGCTGGCGCGCGAACTAAGCGCCGAGTACCGCGCCATCAACGAAGCGACCAATGGCGAAACGCAAGGGTAGCAGCACGTTGCGACCGAAGCCACCGCAGCCGTCGCAGGCGCACTCGCGGTTGCGACGCACGCTACGAAACAATACCGGTCATGGACGCCGGCAACGACATTCTAGCCGTGGCTGGCGAGCGTGACCTGACAGGCAAAGACGCGGCCTTCGTCTGATGTGGGTCCATTGGCTGCCACAGAAAAGGGCCGGTTGCAGCCGGCCCTTTAGACGATAATACCTGCGTTGCCCGCGCTTCCGAAGTGTGACTAGCTGAGGAGCGGGTTCCGCGGCACAACCTGATTTTACCCAGTGAGGAGGCTCTTTTGCAGCCGCTCCACTGTTTATTTACATCTGGCACCCTCAAACAATCAGACGGCAGCCCGCACTCCTGAGAGCTGCCCCGCACCCCCGGCCATCACCTTACGGCAACAACCGGTGCTACTCCCCTACTTCCCAAATAGCGCACCCAGCAGACCGCGGCGTTTGGGCTTCTCCTCTCGGTAGGAACCCTCGACGGCGGCTGCAACCTGGCGCGGTTGCTCGCCGCCTCCACGGCGCACGATCTGGTACAGGAAGGGCGATTTAACGTATTTGACCTCGACGGGCGTGGCGTGCACGGTGCTCTCACCGGACAGATGCAGGCTCGGGCTGAGCGGCGCCACGATATGCGTTTCGCGCTTGTCGCTAAACACCACCGCGGCCGCGCGGCCCGTCTGGCCGTTTACGGCAATGCGCACCTGCTCGCCATCGCGGCCGTCTGTCGCCGGACGATCGACAAAGTAGACCGGCACCATCACCAGGCCGTCCTTATGTTTGCGGGCCTTGCGCGCCCACATGCGAATGCTCTTTTTATTGAGCCCCAGTACAGCCTCGGCGTCGTTGCCCGCAACGTCGAGCGCCAACTTATCAATGACCACCTGGTCCTTGGTAGACGCATCGACTGAGACAACGCGAAAGTCACCTTCCTGCATGGCGGGATCGAACGGACCGACCTTGGCAAAGTCCCACGGCTCCAAAATGCCCATGAGGCGAACGTCCAGGTAGTTTGCCCTGGGGTATGCCCAGTCGAGCACCTCGTAGTACACCAAGGCCTCCTTGCTCAGGCCCTTGCCCGGGAAGCTCGCCATCATGCGCAAGTCCGCCAGCGCCATGGGGAAATAGAAGAGCATCATGTCGTTTTGGATCGCGTCTTCCACGTCGTGCCCGGCAAAGGCATCCGGATACTGGCGCACCAGCTGCAGCGCGTTGGCACGTGCCTGCTGCGGCGAGATTTCGCAGGGAATACCCTGCTCGGGCACATACTCCGCACCAACGCCCATGGTCAGGCGCTTGCTAAACGTCCCCGGCTTGAGCAGGTCCGCAATGCCGATCTTATTGCCGCAGGACGGGCACTCAAACACACGCTGCGTTGACTCGCCCTCAAAGGACGCTCCGCAGAAGGGGCAAGGAATGCTCACATGCGTGGCCTCTTGGAACTCCTGCGCCGTGCCGCGATCCTCCCACAGCAGATGTTCCAGGACCGACTGATTGCGCCAGTGCGCATTGAAGAAATACCAGTCCGGGTCCTGCGGGCGCTCGAGTTGCGACACATGCGTGAGTTTGAGCAGTCCATCCACCACCGTCAACGGCGTATGGCGAATACCCAAAGCGCTCTTGGGCTCTCCGGCGTCCGCCTGCCACGGAACCACCGTGCCGCAATAGGCGCACTCAAAGCTGCGCTTAGCCTGGTGCGAGTACATAGGGCCGCCGCAGTTTTGACATTTAATGGCAAACATCTCGTCCATGGAAACGTCCTCCTTTGCACAGGGGCTGTCGACATTAAGTATGTCGAGCAAGCAGGCACATGCCCATACCCATGTGGCCCAAAATGGACCACCCAGGCAGACGAGAAGTCTCGCTCGTTAGCACCGGCAGACTATTGCTGCATTTTCTGAGCATCGGCACACGGCGCCCCCGTGCGAGCTACACTATCCCCTTAAACATGATTGTGAGGACGACCGCTATGCTATTTGTAAATCGGCTGGTACATACGCTTGTTCCCGGCAGCGAGGGCGAGCCGGTCGATGCATCTTGCCGCACCAACGCGGGTTTTGCCGCAAGCCTCATCTGCATTGGCCTCAACATCACTCTGTGCCTAGCCAAGGGCATCGCGGGCCTGCTTGCCGGCTCCGTCTCCCTCATCGCCGACGCTTTCAACAACCTCTCCGATGCCTCGAGCAACATCGTGAGTCTGCTCGGGTTCCGCCTTGCCAGCCGCCCGGCAGACGAGGGCCACCCTTATGGCCACGGCCGCTACGAGTACCTGGCCGGTCTGTTTGTCGCCGTCCTGGTTTGCGCCGTCGGCATCAACCTGATTCTCGAGTCGGTCACTAAGATCATCAAGCCTTCCCCCACTGCATATTCGGTGCTCTCCTTAGCCGCCCTCGTCTTGTCCATGCTCGTTAAGCTCTGGATGGCGGCATTCAACCGCACGCTGGGCAACCGCATCGATTCCGAGACGCTCATCGCCACGGCACAGGACTCCAAGAATGACGTCATCACCTCGGGCTCGGTCTTGGCGGCGGCGCTTATTTCGCAAGCGACCGGCTTTGATCTCGACGGCTGGGCAGGCCTGGGCGTGGGCATCTTCATTTGCATCAGCGGCATGGGCCTGGTGCGCGACGCCATCAGCCCGCTGTTGGGGCAAGCGCCCGACCCCAAGCTCGTCCAGGAAATCCGCGACAGGATCATGTCATACCCCCAGGTTCTAGGCACGCACGACCTCATGGTGCATGACTACGGCCCCGGCCGTCAGTTTGCCAGCGCACACGTGGAAATGCCCGGCGAGGGCGATGCCTTTGAGCACCACGAGATTCTGGACACCATCGAACACGACATCAAACGCCAGATGGGCATTGGCATTACGCTGCACTGCGACCCCATTGCAACAACCGGTGACGACCTGCGCGGCTGGGTAAAGCGCGGCGTAGCGCAGATCGACCCTGCGCTTTCCATCCACGACCTGCACGAGCACGACGGCTTTGTTTCGTTTGACCTGGTGCGTCCCGACGGCTTTGACATATCCGACGAGGAGCTACTGGAGCTCGTCACGCGCATCGTGCACGAGCGCCGGCCCGATGCATCATGCGTCGTTACGTTTGACTCGGGCTTTAGCTCGCCCGACCGTCCGGCAGAGCAGCTGTAGCCCGCTTAACAGCTAGTTACCCTGTGCGCCCGAAATGCCGTTTTGCAGAGCGTCCCAGGCATTGGTAGCCATATCGCCCAGATTCTGAGCAGTATCACCCAGGTTTTGTGCCGTATCGCCCAGCTCTTGCGCCTTATCTCCCAACTCCTGCGCCTTGTTGCTCAAGTCCTCCAGCGTATTGGAGCTCGAGCTGTCGGTACCGCTTTGGCCGCCGGACGAGTTGCCATAGCTGTTCTTGTGCGTGAGCTGAATCTCCAGGTTGCCGTTGTCGTTATAGTAGGCATTCGTAACAACCCAGTTGGAATCGATGACGGGCGTTGAGCCATCGTCGGTCAGAATCACGGCGTTCGAAAGGTCGGCTCCGCGCGACTTGAGGAGCTTCTTGGCGTTGGACCAGTACTGTCCCGGGATATCGCTCAGGTCGACGGCAGCAGACTGGGTGGTCTCGGCCTGCTCGGTCGTGGCATCGGTCGTGGCGCCCCGCTTGTTGAGCATGCCCGACACGATGGCGAACACGATCGACAAGGCAAAGAAGATCGCCAGCACAATCAGGATTTTCTTGATCACGCTCGACGAACGCGACGGTGCCTTCTCCTCGTCCTCACCATACTGCGGAATCGATTTGGGATACTCGCGATACGGCTGGCACGCATGCGGATCGCGCGACTCATAACGAGACTGGACCTGCGCCGTACGCGGCATATACGTCGTCTGCTGAGGCTGCGGAATGGGATTATGCGGCAGGTTGTTATAAGCATCTGTCGCCGCATTGCCATACGGGTCCGGCGCCGCATTGTCATACGGGTCCTGCGGTGCATAATCAAACGGATCCCGTGGTGTATCGCCGTAGCCTATAACCCGTGTGGGTTCGGCAGACGTCTGCGTCGCGGCGGGGTCGGTATAACCGGGGTTGGAAACAACGCGAGTCGCATCGGCGCTATCGCCAGCCTGTGCGGAGCCATATCCGCCCATCACGGTCGTCTTGTCCTGGTCCATGCAACGTTTCCTTTCCGTCGCCTGCAAGCATCAAGTTATCCATGCATTCTACCCGCGCAAAAGCCTATGATGGGCAAAGCCCGCCGGTATCTACAAGACATGCGCGTGCCTAAGGATCAAAAAGCCCCGCCGAGCCTTGGTAGGCGCGACGGGGCGGGCTAGCAGCTATAGTCAGCAGGCTTAGAACAGGCCGGTGATGTTGCCGTCGTTGTCGACGTCGATGTTCTCTGCCGCGGGAACCTTGGGCAGGCCCGGCATAGTCAGGACGCTGCCAGTCAGCGCGACCACAAAGTGGGCGCCGGCAGAAACCTTGAGCTCACGCACCGTGATGCGGAAGTTCTCGGGAGCGCCCAGGGCCTTGGCGTTGTCGCTAAAGCTGTACTGCGTCTTGGCGACGCACACCGGCAGGTTGCCAAAGCCATTCTCGCGCAGCTCGGCGAGCTGGCGCTTGGCGGCCGGCGTAAAGTCAACGCCGTCGGCGCGGTAGACCTTGGTGGCAACGGCCTCGAGGGCATCAGCGACATCAGCGCCGTCCTCATAGGCAAACTTGAGCTCGCTCGGCTGCTCAATCAGACGCATGACCTCATCGGCAAGCTCGAGCGCGCCCTCGCCGCCCTTGGCCCAGACCTCGGAAAGCTTAACGTTGACGCCGAGCTTCTGGCACTCGGACTCAATGAGCGCGAGCTCGGCCTCGGTGTCCGTCGGGAAGCGGTTGATGGCGACCACGCAGGGCAGACCATATACGTTCTGGATGTTGTCGACGTGACGCAGCAGGTTGGGCATGCCAGCCTTGAGTGCCTCGAGGTTCTCCTCGTTGAGATCGGCCTTGGCGACGCCACCGTTGTACTTCAACGCGCGAGCGGTGGCGACGATCACGACGGCGTTGGGACGAACGCCCGTCATGCGGCACTTGATGTCCAGGAATTTCTCGGCACCCAGGTCGGCACCAAAGCCCGCCTCGGTAATGGCGACATCGCCAAAACGCATAGCCATACGCGTGGCCATGATGGAGTTGCAGCCGTGGGCGATATTGGCGAAGGGACCGCCGTGGACAAACGCGGGCGTGCCCTCGAGCGTCTGCACCAGATTGGGCTTGAGCGCATCCTTGAGCAGTGCGGCCATAGCTCCCTGGGCCTTAAGGTCGCGGGCGCGGACGGGCTCGCCGGCATAGCTATAGCCGACAACGATCTCGCCCAAGCGCTCCTTAAGATCGCTGATGCTCGTGGACAGGCACAGGATCGCCATGACCTCGGAGGCAACGGTGATATCGAAGCCGTCCTCGCGCGGCACGCCCTGGGCCTTACCGCCAATGCCGTCGATGACGTGGCGCAGCTGACGGTCGTTCATATCGACGACGCGCTTCCAAGTGATGCGCTTAACGTCAATGCCGAGCTGATTGCCCTGCTGGATGTGGTTATCAAGCATGGCGGCCAGCAGGTTGTTGGCAGCACCGATAGCGTGGAAGTCGCCGGTAAAGTGCAGGTTGATATCCTCCATGGGGATGACCTGAGCCCAGCCGCCGCCGGCAGCACCGCCCTTAACGCCAAAGACGGGGCCGAGCGAAGGCTCGCGCAGGGCCACGGCACTCTTGACGCCGCGACGACGCAGGCCATCGGCCAGACCGATGGTCGTGGTGGTCTTGCCCTCGCCCGCCGGCGTGGGGTTGATGGCGGTCACGAGGACAAGCTTGGCCTGGTGATCAGTCGGCTCGTTGAGCAGTGAATAGTCGACCTTAGCCTTGTCGAAGCCGTACGGAATCAGGTGCTTAACGTCGACGCCGGCGTTCTTGGCCACCTCGGTAATAGGCAGTGGCGTGACAGAACGTGCGATTTCGATGTCAGTAGGCATGGGCGGTCCTTTCGTTACCGAATGAGAAAAAGACCAATTCAGCATAGCACGGGCGCGCAATAGTAAAACGCCCATAACCGATGAACGGCGATATGTTTACCCGATGCCCAGCGATAGTCCAACAGCCCGCCAAAACAAAGCGCCCTAAACGGTAGGTTCAATCCCCAGGTGCTCAAAGGTGCGAAGGGTTGCCTGACGGCCCTGCGGCGTACGAATCATCAAGCCGCACTGCAGCAAATAGGGCTCATAGACATCCTCGAGCGTGCCCGGGTCCTCGCCCACCGCGCTGGCAAGGGTCGTAAGTCCCACGGCACGACCGGAGAACGTCTTGGCAAGCGTCTCCAAGATACGAATATCCATCCAGTCCAGACCGAGCTCGTCGATCTCGAAGAACTCGAGCGCCTGACGGCAGATATCGAGCTCAATGGGACCGTTGCCGCGCACCTGTGCATAGTCGCGCACGCGCTTGAGCAGGCGGTTGGCAAGACGTGGCGTACCGCGCGAACGCGAGCCGATCTCGAGTGCACTGGGATGATCGATCGTCACGCCCAGGATAGTCGCCGAGCGCGTCACAATCTGCGCGAGCTCCTCGACCGTGTAGTAATCCAGGCGATATGAAATGCCAAAGCGGTCGCGCAACGGGCCTGTCAACATGCCTGAGCGGGTCGTTGCCGCTACCAGCGTAAATTTGGGAATATCCAGGCGAATCGAGCGCGCCGCCGGACCCTTGCCAATCACGATATCGAGGGCAAAGTCCTCCATCGCGGGGTACAGGACCTCCTCGACCGAACGGTTGAGGCGGTGGATCTCGTCGATAAACAGCACATCACCCGGCTGCAAGTTAGTAAGGATGGCCGCCAGGTCGCCCGTGCGCGCGATGGCAGGGCCACTCGTGGTCTTGATCTGAGCGCCCAGCTCGTTGGCGATAACGGTGGCCAGCGTGGTCTTGCCCAGGCCCGGAGGACCCGAGAAGATCACGTGGTCGAGCGTCTCGCCACGGCTCTGCGCCGCTTCGATCAACACGCGCAGGCTCTGCTTGATGTGCTCCTGGCCACAGTAATCGTCCAGGCGCTGGGGGCGCAAAGTGCGGTCGACATCGAGGTCCTCGGCCGTCAGCTCCGAGCCCACCATGCGCTCGCCGTGCGCCATGGATGCCGCCGGCGAGTTGCCGGGCGTCGCCCACAGGTCCTGAGAGTCATCGGCTTCCCACATCACGCATCCATTCCAAGTCGCTTAAGCGCCGCGCCGAGCAAATCCTCGACACGCATATTCTGCCCATCATACCCGCTCAGGGCAACATCGGTCTCCTGCGGGCTAAAGCCCATGGAAAGGAGTGCCGCACGGGCATCGTCGATCGCCGAGGGAGCGGCAGCGGACACGGGCATCGCAACCTGTCCGGGAATCACGTCGACCGGCACAAAGCCCTTATCCTTGGCAAAGGTGCTCTTGAGTTCCAGGATCAGGCGCTGAGCTGTCTTTTTGCCCACACCGGGTACCTTGGCCATGCCCTTGTCGTCCTCGGCCATCACCAGCGAATACAGCTGCCCCACGGTATAGGTGGAAAGCACGGCAAGCGCCAGGCGCGGGCCAACGCCCGAAACGGACACGAGCCGGTCGAACATCGTGCGCTCATCCTTTGAGGAAAAACCGAAAAGTGTCATGGCGTCCTCGCGCACCTGCATACGCGTGTAGAGACGGACCTCGCCGCCGGGCGTCGGCAACGTGGCCGCAGTGCTGCCCGAGATGCCGAGTTCAAAGCCAACGCCCGACACATCGACGACAGCAGAGCTCATCGTGGCCTCGACAAGCGTTCCGTGGAGCTGGGAAATCATCAGTATCCGGTTCCTCTCTGTTGATAGAACTCGCCACCGGTGAGGGCGCGGGTGCGGCTGAGGTTTACGTGGCAGATGGCGCAGGCCAGGGCATCGGCGGCATGGTCGGGATGCGGGTCGTGGTCGAGCTGTGTTAGTGTGCGTACCATGTAGGCGACCTGCCGCTTGTCCGCGGCGCCAGTGCCCACCACAGCCTGTTTGATCTGCATGGGCGTGTACTCGCCAATCTCGAGCGCGCACTCCGAAAGCGCCACAAGCGCAGCACCGCGGGCATGCGCCGTGGGGATGGCCGAACGAACGTTGGCACCAAAGTAGATGCTCTCGACAGCAGCCGTGTCGGGTCGATAACGCTCAACGACATCCTTAAGGTCATGGGCGATATGCGACAGGCGCACCGCGAGCGGACTTCCGGCACTGGTCTCGATGCAGCCATAGGCACGGCAGCGAACCTCGCCACGCCGCTCCTCGATAATCCCCCAACCCGTATGAGCCAAACCGGGGTCAATGCCCAAGATAACCAAGCCGACCTCCCCTCGCCACAAGCACAGCGCAAGGCAAGGCCCCGCGCATCATTCACGAACGTCTGTTCTAGAATAACACAACGCTAGCCCTATAAGTCAGCCGAGATCGAATTGTAGGTTGAGTATACGCAAGCGAGCGCCCGCCAGAGCGAGCAAGGTGCCTTGAAAGAGGAGGGCATTGACCTGGCGGTCATGTCCGACGATTGAAAGGCAGATTGCCGCTCTGGCGGGCGCGCAGCGACCTAGTTCTGAGAGAAAAAGGGGAACTGCCTCGGATCAACCGGCGGATGCGGCATCGGGCCACCCTGGGGACTACCTTGCGAGCCGCCCTGACCGCCCATCATCTTATCGATGGCGTCCTGAACCTCGCCCTCGAACTTTTTCATTCCCTCGTGCAAACGACGCTGACCGTCCTCGGAGCGCAGCTCCTCCATTTGCTCGGGCGAAATACCCAGCAGCTCGCCCAGCACGCCCATCATCTCGTTTCGCACGCGCTCGCTCGTATCCTCGTCAGCAAAACGGCGCACCTCGGCGCGCGCCAGCGAATCGACCGTCATGCGCTCCTTGCCGCTGAGTCCCAGATCGGACCACGCAAGCATGTAGGGCCAGGAGCGCTCAACAAACGAACGTGCCGAGACGATCGGAGCCGTCGGCAGCATGCGGCGAGCAGCCTCGCCCTGGCGCACGAGCATCAGCAGCAGCGAGCAGGCCTCAGTCTTGCCAGCGGCCATCGGGATGTCGTCGAAAGATCGATTGCGGTCCACGTGCGCCTCGAGCGCGCCATCGACCTCACCCGGCTCAAGCCCGCCGAGCAGCTGTGCCGCGCGGTCGAGCATATCGACCGGACCGTCGAGCGTCGAGAGCGCTTGCGCCAGCACGCGCTCCATACAATCTTCCACCGCGTTGAGCGTCACGAGCTCTTGGGGCACCACGGCAGACGTGCGGTTGCGCACGCGCGCCACAAACTCAAGCGTCGACAGGTACACATCGCCAAAGGGCGCGTAATCGCCCTGGTAGCCGCCGCAAAGCGCCGGCGCCGCCAGCGCGTACTCGGTTTTGGACAGCGGGCTCAGCGCCATCGCACCCAGCTCGAGCGCCGTGTCCTCCAGCATGAGGCCCAACGTGCGCGAGCGCAGACGCTCGGCATCGCCCGCCGACACGTCGCGATCGAGCACACGCGTCGCATCCGGTGCATCGCGCTCGACAGTGCGAATGTGTAAACGCTCGGCGATGGCGCGGACGGCGGCACAGCGGGCAGCCTCGGCCTCTTCCTGCGCCGGAGTAAAGATACGGTTGCGCCCCAGCACCAGGCCAATCACATTGCGCGGGCCCAGAGCGTCGACGGCCAGCGCCGCCAGCAAAGACGACGGCAAGTCGCCCTCGAGCGCCACCACGGCGCGCGACGCACCGCGGGCGCGGGCGTTATCGCGAACGGCAAGCACCAGCGCCTGCCACAGCCATTCCTCGGAGCGAAACTCGGGCAGCTCGTGGTCTTCCAGGGCATCGAGCATCACACCGCGCTGGATCTCCTGAACCAGTAGGCTCTCCTCAAAACACGGCGCTTGGGCCACCACGCGGCCGCAGTCGTCGAGCACAAACGAACCGCCGGTATACACCGACTCGTCATAGGCACCGACCGGCGCTATGCAGGCAAACCACACGCTGCGCTTGGATGCGATCTTGCGGTAGGCGCCGCTGCGAACGGCGGCAATGGCAGCAGTCTCGCGGTCGGTCATGTCAAACGCGTTGAATTGGAAATACGCAATGAGGTCAACACCGGTCGGCAACATCTCGAGTTCGCGGTCCAAGTCAAAAATCACGGCGATGCGCACGCCGTCCACGTCGAACACCGGCGGCGCCCAACGCGTGTCGCTGTTCTCGCCACGCTGCAGGGCAATGCTCGAACGCGCCGGCACCACATGACCGTCCTTGAGCATCATGTAGTCGAGCAGCGGCTGGCCCTCAAACGAAACCGCCGCGGGCACGATGCAGATCATGTCAAGCTCCTGGATACGCTCGGCGACACCAGTCAAGCCGGCAAGCATGTCGTGCTCAAAGTCGGCAGCGCCCACCAGGCCACCGGGCATGGCGCCCATAAAGAGCGGAGCCGGAACGCACAGCACGCGCGCCCCGCGCTCGTGGGCCAGACGAGCCTGGTCCTCGATGCGGCCGCAAATGCCCTCAATATCACCCAGGCGCATATCGATCTGTGCAAGCGCGAGCTTCATGGCTCAGCCCTTTCCGTCGTAAACCATCGAAATCGTAGTAAAAGCGCCGGCCGCATAATGCAGTCGGCGCTTGCATGTGCATATGCTAGCTATGATACCCCGAGCGGGGGCGCGCTCCTAGAATGTCGCGGACCACAGCCCGTGCAGGTTGCAGTAGGCATAGACGGTACCGGTCTTGGAGCCGCCCGCGAAAAACGTCGCGGGTTTCATGCCGGGCTCAAGGTAATGGACCTCTAAGCGGCCCTCGGCCTCAAGGGCGATCCACTCAATGTAGTGCTCGGGCAGGCTGGGGTGCTCGACCGAGCCAACGCGTGCGCGAATCACGTGACCGTCACGCTCGGTCTCGACAACAGGCACGTGCTTCTCGTGCGCCGCGTCCTCAGTGTTTGCAGTCAGCTCCGTGCAACCGGCAGGGGTCGCAACGCCGTCGCCAAGGGCAGCGATGAGCTTGCCGTCGGGGTCCTTAAAGAATTTCGCCATGATGTTCTCCTTTGCTGATGTGCCAATGTTCTCGATGGTTCTTATGCCCAAAGGCAGACAAACCATCCACGGCATTGCAAATGAACACATAACGGATCAGGCAAGCGGTCGGGCCAAAATGCGTCGACCGTCCTGCCCACTCCAGCAGTCCCACCCCGCGCGCGGCTAGCGCCCGTCGCCGCCCAGCAGCGCCAGAACATCTTCGCGGGTAAACAACGCCGACGAGATGCCGTCGCCGCCGAGCACGCTGTTGACCAGGTCGCGCTTGGACTCCTGCATCTGCATAATGCGCTCCTCGATCGTGTCCTTGGCGATGAGCTTGTACACGGTCACGGTATGCTGCTGACCAATACGATGCGCGCGGTCGGTCGCCTGGTCCTGCGCGGCCACGTTCCACCACGGGTCGTAGTGAATGACCACATCGGCCGCCGTCAGGTTAAGGCCCACGCCGCCCGCCTTGAGCGAAATCAAAAAGACCGGAACCTCGCCCGCTTGGAACTGCGCGACCATCTTGGCGCGGCTCTCCTTAGACGAAGCGCCCGTGAGCTTAAGGAAGGCGATGTCCTCCTTGGCCAAGCGCTTACCGATAATATCGAGCATACCCGTAAACTGGCTGAACAATAGGATGCGATGTCCGCCGTCGAGTGCGCCGTGCACGAGCTCCATGCACGTATCGAGCTTGGCGCTCCCCGCCTTGTAATCCTCGTAGTGTAGACGCGGGTCGCAGCAGATCTGGCGCAGCTTGGTGAGCTCGGCGAGCACCTTGAGCTTGTCTTTCTTAAACTCGGATGACTCGCGGTGCTGCACCTGTTGGGCGATACGGTCCTGGTTGGCCAGGTAGAGCTTGCGCTGCTCGCCGGTGAGCTGCGCCATGACCGTATCCTCGATCTTCTCGGGCAGGTCGGCCACCACGTCTTCCTTGACACGGCGCAGCACAAACGGCGACACGAGCGCTTGCAGGCGAGCGGCACTGTCGCCCTCGGCATGCTCGACCGGGCTTTCGAAGCGCTTGGCAAACGACTCGCGCGTGCCAAGTAGGCCCGGCATCAAAAAGTCGAAGATGCTCCAGAGCTCGGATAGGCGGTTTTCGATGGGCGTGCCCGTCAGGGCAAAGCGCACGCCGGCCGGCAGGCGCTTGGTGGCACGCGCCACCTGGGTGAGCGGGTTTTTAATGTACTGGGCCTCATCGAGTACCACGCGGGCAAAGTCCTGCTCGACGTACTCGTCGATATCGCGCCGCATAAGGTCATACGACGTCACGACCACGTTATGCTCGGCCACGCCGGCGATTTGCACGCGACGCTGGGCCTTGGCGCCCACGATGGCGCACACATCGAGCGACGGGGCGAAGCGCTCCAGCTCGGCAGTCCAGTTGTACACGAGCGACGCAGGGCACACCACAAGCGTGGGCTTAATGTCCCCCGCTTCCACGCGCGCCAGGATATGCGCGATCATCTGCAGCGTTTTGCCCAGGCCCATGTCGTCGGCCAAGATGCCGCCAAGGCCCAGGTGTTCGAGCGAGCCGAGCCACTGGTATCCGTCGACCTGGTAGCCGCGCATCGTTGCCTTGAGCGATGCCGGCACCGTAAAGTCCATCTTGCCGAGCGTGTCCAGACGCTCGACGGTACGGCGGAACGCAGCGTCGCGATCGGCCTCGAGCGCGGGCGTGCGCGCGAGCATGCTATCGACGAACAGGGTGCTCGACGCGGGAAGCGACACGCCGTCGAGCAGGTCAACAGCATCGACCCCCAGATCCTCGGCAAGGCCAAACGCGGCTCGGGCACCCTCGTCCAAACGAATGATGTCGCCGGACGTAAGGCGCGCAAACGTCTGGTGACGCTTGTAGGAGTCGAGGTAGATGGCAAGGTCTGACGCCGAAAGGCCGCTCGCGCCCAGTTCGACGTCGAGCAGATTGCTCTTGACGGTCGCACGAACCGAGAGCTTGGGCGCGGGTCGCACCGAAATCTGGCGCAGACGGTCGCTGAGCATGACCTCACCCAGCTCGGACAGGGCGGACAGGCCCTCGGTCAGCAGGCAGAACAAGCTCTCGTCATCGCGCTCCTCAAACGCCAGACCGCCCTCGTAGAAATCGAAGTACAGGGCCGCCGTGTCCATAACACGAAACTCTGCCACCTCGTCGCGGGGCGGCACGCCGGGGCGTTGCTCTTCGAAGGGGCTGCCCGGAGCGCCCAGGCTAAAGAGATCTGCCGACCAGTCGCCGTAGGCAACCGTAATTTTGCAGGTCACAAGCCCATCGTCGACGCCGATCGCCATAGCAAAGCTCGGCTCGGGCGCCACGGTATCGAGCGCGGCGGGCGCGGTAAGGTCGGTATAGTCGCGCAAAATGGGCAGCGCCATACGACAGAACTCCCCCACCTGGTCGACAGCGATATGGATCGGCGTGCGACAGGGCAGTAAGCGCGATAGGAACGGCGCCGCATGCTGGGCAAACGCTACATCGGCGCGGCGCGCACGGCGGGTGTCGACCAGATAGGCAACGTCGCCCGAAGCAAAGCAGTATGCATCGGCCGGCAGGCGTAGATCGTAGCTGCCACCAGCCGCCGGCGCGATTTTGGCGGCAAGGAGCGGTGGGCGCTCAGACAGCGCCTCGTCCTCCCCTTCCGGAGGCATCTCAACCGCCACGTCATAGGTGCGATGCATCGTCGTCCCCCGCGACCAGGCGGGCTCAAAAGAGATGGTCTGGCCGCGCAACAGGTCCAGCACATATACGATGCTATGCTCGGACAGCGGCAACTGACGCTCGGCGACAAAACCGCTGCGGGCAAAGTCGTACGACGCCGAACGCGAGCTTGTGATGTCATCGAGATAGGCAACTGTCGTCACGACAAGGTTGAGCAGCTTTGTCGACACGTCTTCGAAGGCTTCGGGCGTATGGACAAACGTGAGCTTCTTGCCGTACGAGAAGGTGCCGCCGCGCACGTAGGCATCGGCCATGCCGTCGATGTCCTTGACCACGTAGGAGACCGATCCACAGCGAATGCGAAGCTCGAGCGCCCAGCTAAAGCGCTCGGCAAACAGTGGATTGTAATACGGCACCAGCGAGGGCTCCAACACCGCCTTGGGGGCATCGGGATCCACACTGCCGGCGAGCTTGCGGCGCATGCTCGCCAGCTCATCCATGCGCGCGTCCGAAAGATCGGAGAGCGCCGCCATGAGGCTGGGACTCGTGGGGACGGGCGCCGGAAAGGGAAAGTTGGGATTGACGGCCGGCGCTTTGGGCGCGTTGCGCGCGGGCTGTTTCGGCTGCGCCGCAAACGTGCGGACCGGCGTGCGCAAACCTTCGACGGGCTCGGCGCCGCTGGCATCCAAATACGCCAGAGCCGTGGCAATAGCGTGCTTGCACATGCCGGGGTAGCGATAGGCAGCGGGGCAATCGCAGTCGTAGTCGATCACCTCGTGCTCGTCCATGTCGAGCGCCACGTGCGTCTTGTACAGGTCGCCACGCGAACCGCGCACCGAGCCCTCAACCGTCACGTTTTTGGAGAAGCGCGAGCCGCTGTCCTCGATCGACAGCACGGCGCCGTTGAGCATGAGCGAACGCCCCTTCATAAAGGTGCCACTCAGCGCCGCCTCTTTCCGGAGCGCCTGCACAAACGTCCCCTGCGCCATCACTTCCTCCAATCTCACCCGGGGTAGCTTAGATAACCGTCACGCGGCCTTGGTTGCCGACGATGGCCTTTGCCTCTGCCAGCAGCGGAATCGAGCGTGCATTGACCTTGGCCGGCACCTCAGCACGCAGCACGCGCCCGTCGACTTGCTCAATAAAGATCTCCACGCGGTCGCCGCCCGGGTTGGTGGTGAGCACCGTGGCCAGGCGCGCCATATTGCCCTGGCTAAATCGGCTGTTGGGCACCATGACCTCAAAGACCTTGGGCTTGTTTTTCTCCTCGCTAAGCTCCAGCGGCACAATCTCCTGCGCGATGATCTGGTCGCCGCGGTCCGAGCGCTCGAGCTTGCCCTTAATGCGCACAAACGCGTCGGACAGCTGCGCGCCGGTCTCGGGATCGACCTCGCCATACAGATACCCCTCGGCCTCCTTGTAGGTCTTGGGGAACACCACGACCGTGGCCTCGCCTTCCATGTCTTCGAGCTGCACGATGCCCATGGGGTCGCCGTTTTTGGTCACGCGCTTGGACACGCTCGAGACCATGCCGGCCCACCACAGCGCCTTGCCCTCGGGAATCTCCTGGTTGATGGTACCGCCCGTAGGATTCTGAACTTCGTAGCCAGTGTCGATCTGCGAGAACGAGAAGTCGCGTGCCTTGGCCAGCGCATACTCAAACGGGCGCAGCGGGTGGTCCGAGACATAGATGCCCAGAACCTCCTTCTCCTGGCTCAACTTAAGGTGGCGGTCCCACTCCTGGCCATCCGGATCGGGCACGCTCACCTCAAAGCCCGAGCCCTCAACATCACCAAACATGTCGAAGAACGACGTCTGGCCGCTCGCACGATCCTTCTGGCGCTTCACCGCGGCATCGATGATGTTCTCGGGGTTGTTCTTATCCACAAAGTGCATCATCTGGCGACGCGGATACCCCGTGGAGTCGAAGGCGCCTGCCTTGATGAGCGATTCGATCACACGGCGGTTGGCCTGGCTCGAGTCCACGCGCTCGACAAAGTCGTGCAGCGTCTTAAACGGACCGCCCGCCTCGCGCTCGGCGATAATCGCCTGCGCCACGCCGGTGCCCACGCCGCGGATGCCGGCCAGACCAAAGCGCACGCCCTCCTTGGTAGCCGTGAACTCAGTACCGGACTCGTTGACATCTGGCGACAGCACGGGGATGCCGTCGTGACGGCACGCCGAGACGTAGTGAACGATCTTGTCGGTCTTGCCCGTATAGGACGTCAGAACGGCCGCCATGTACTCGTGCGGATAGTGCGCCTTGAGCCACGCCGTCTGCATAACCAGGATGGCGTAGCCGGCGGAGTGCGACTTGTTAAAGGCGTAGGACGCGAACTCAAGAACATCGTCCCAAATCTTCTGGGCGACCTCGCGCGTGTAGTTGTTCTTGATAGCGCCGTTCATCCAGTGGTCGTAGGTGGTCTCGTCCGAGCCATCCTCCCAGTGGAGCACCGTCGACGTGAGCAGCTTGATCTTTTTCTTAGCCACGGGCTTACGGATACGCGAGTCCGATTCGCCCTTGGAGAAGCCGCACATCTCGACGGAGATGAGCATAACCTGCTCCTGATAGACCATGGTGCCGTAGGTTTCGCCCAGGATGTCGTCCAGACGGTCGTCGTAGGAGACAGCCGGTTCCTTGCCGTTCATACGGTTGATATAGGACGAAACCATGCCGGCGCCCAGCGGTCCCGGGCGGTACAGAGCGATCAATGCCACGACGTGCTTGTACTCGGTGGGCTTCATGTTCTTGATCGTGGCCGTCATGCCGGCGGACTCGACCTGGAAGACGCCGGCGGTGTGGCCGGAGCCCATGAGCTTAAAGATCTCGGGGTCGTCAAAGGGAATCTCTTCCTCTTTGATGTCGATGCCGAAGTTCTTTTTGATGTTGGCCTTGGCCTTGGAGATAACCGTCAGCGTACGCAGACCCAGGAAGTCCATCTTGAGCAGGCCCATGTCGGCAACGGTATGGCCCTCGTACTGGGTAATCTCGACGCCGCCCTTGGTATCGAGCTTGGTGGGCACGTGCTCGTTGACGGGGTCGCGGCAAATCAGAACGGCGCACGCGTGCACGCCCTCGCCACGGGTAAGGCCCTCGATCGAGAGCGCCGTGTCGATGATGCGGCGGGCGTCGTCGTCCTTTTTATAGGCCTCGGCAAAGTCGGGGTTAAACAGATCCTCTTTGCCGGGTTGCTTTTCGAGCACCTGCTTGAGCTTGACCTTGGGGTCGCTCGAGACCATCTTGGACAGGCGCTGGCCCATGTAGACCGGGTAGTCCAGGACGCGCGCGGCGTCGTTGATGGCCTGCTTGGCCTTAATGGTCGAGTAGGTGATGACGTGGGTAACCTTCTCGGGGCCGTAGAGCTGGCGAACGTGCTCCACGACCTCGAGGCGCCGCTCATCGTCGAAGTCCATATCGATATCGGGCATCTCGGTACGCTGCGGGGACAGGAACCTCTCGAACATCAGGCCGTTCTCGAGCGGGTCGAACGCGGTGATGTTCATGGCGTAGGCGACGATAGCGCCGGCGGCCGAGCCACGGCCGGGGCCGACGCCGATGCCGTTGTCCTTGGCCCATTGCACGTACTCGGCAACGATCAAAAAGTAGGCGGCAAAGCCCTTGTCGCAGATGACCTTGTATTCGTACTCAAAGCGCTCTTTGATGTTGACGCCGCCGATCTCGCGCGTGGCCCAGTCGTCACCGTAGTGCTGGCGCAGGCCCTTCTCGCACTCGCGGCGGAACTGGCTCTCGTGCGTCTCGCCGGGATCGAGCAACGGGAAGCGCGGCAGGATGATGGAGTCCCAGTCCAGCTCAACGTAGCACTTGTCGGCGATCTCGAGCGTGTTGTCGCAAGCCTCGGGGCAATACGGGAACATCGCCCGCATCTCCTCCTCGGTCTTCATGTAAAACTCCGAGCCGGTCATGCGCATGCGGTTAGGGTCGTCGACCTTGGCGTTCATGCCAATGCACATGATGACGTCCTGCACGGGCGCGTCCTCGCGGCGCAGGTAGTGGAAGTCGTTGGTGGCGATGACCTTGACGCCCACCTGCTTGGCGATGTCGATGAGCGTGCGGTCCATCTGCTCGTCGGTCAGGCCGTTGTCGGTGGTGATGCCGTGTTCCTGGATCTCGATGTAGAAGTCGCCGGGCTCGAAGGTGTCACGGAAGGTCTCGGCCCACTTGATGGCGCCCTCCATGTCACCGCGGTCGATGTACTTGGGGATGATGCCCGCGATGCAGGCGCTCGTGCAGATCATGCCCTTGGCGTGGCGGCGCAGGTTGTCGAGCGTCACGCGCGGCTTGTAGTAAAAGCCCTGCACGGCGGCCTCGGAAACCGTCTGCATCAGGTTGACGTAGCCCTCCTGGTCCTTGGCCAGAAGGATCATGTGGTAGAGCTCGGGCTTGTGGTCGCGAGCAAGGGTCTCGTCCGGCGTAAAGTAGACCTCGCAGCCAAAGATGGGCTTGATGACCAGGGGCGGCTTGAGCTCGTCGATGTTGCCCTTCTCGTCCCACATGGCCATGTCCTTCACATACTGGGCATGCTCGCGCGGGTTTTCCTCGGGATCGGGCTCCACCAGCTCGTCGCGGCGGTCCTTTTCCAGGAAGGCCTTGTCGTGGCTCCAGGTTTTGTACTCGGGCGTGTTGTGGTTGACGGCGTCGCAGGCCAGCGCCAGGTCGGGCACGCCATACATGTAGCCGTGGTCGGTAATGGCCACGGCGGGCATGCCCAGCTCAACGGCACGGTTGACCATATCCTGGATACGGGTTGCGCCGTCGAGCATGGAAAAGACAGTGTGGTTGTGCAGATGGACGAATGCCATGTGATGAGCTCCGATGCGGGTTCGTGTTCTGACTGAACGATTTTACCCCACGGCACGGACAGCACCCGAACCTAGCCAAACCAACACGGGTTTTAGCGATCAGAACGATCAGGCAGCACTACCCACCCCTCCCCTCTCTCAGTTGCGGTGAAATACGGACTGATTGGCGGATTTTCTGGCCAAAACAGTCCGTATTCCACCGCAAGTTATCTGAGGGCTAGAGATTGTAGGTGACTACTTGAGGTTCGGCGGGTTCGACGAAGATGGCTGGATTCGCCTGCTCCACGCGAACGAACTTGACCGTCACCGTCTCAAAGCCCGCCTTGTGCAACACGTCGGCGTAGACGCGCGCCTGCAGGGCGTGCTTCTCGAGCAGCTGGTCCGGCGTCTCATCCGACGTGCCACCCGTCTTGTAATCGATGACCAGTGCGCGTGACGGATCGGCCGGGTCGGTCGCCAAAGCGTCGATGGCGCCTTCGGCATATGCACCGTAGCGGGCGATGTCCTCGTCCTCGCAGCCCAGCGAGAAGAACGGCACTTCGGCACGAACGCACGGCCACGCGAGCAGGTCGGCACGAACAGCCGACTCGAGCCAGCGGTCCAGGGCAACGTCGAAGCGTTCGCGCTGCTCCGGCGTCAGGCGCCACAGGCGCGCCAGCGCATCGGCACGCTCAGCGGGCAGTGCATCGGAACCCATCTCGATCAGCCACTGGCAGGCGGCATGGAACGCCGAGCCCAGCGCCATAGGGTTGCCGGCGGGCTCAACAGCGGCCACGTCTGCATCCGTCATCTCGGAACCATCCGACTCCGCATCATCACCGGACTCGTCCATGGGCACACGCGCCTCGGCGGCACGGTCTTCTGTCTCGGCATGGAGCGCCGCGGCGATTGACGAGTAGCTATACGAGTCACGCACCGGAAACGGACAGATGCCCATGCGCACGCCCACTGCCCGGGGATACACAAGCTCAAACGAATCGGGCTTGGGGTCGGCAGGACCGGGGACGATTGTACTGGCCGAATCGTCGGCAGCATCTGTATCGGCATCGCCACGAACAAGCCTGCCTTCGGCATCCAACGAAGCGTTGGCCTCAAACGCCTGCTCGCCAAAGGTAAAGCCCGCGAGCGAAATGAGCTCGTAGTCGCCCGGTTTGGAGTTGTCGAACACCAAACGGTCGCTATCGAGCTGCGGCATGTCCAGACTGTCGGTCGGCAGGATGCGGCGCAGCACGTCGTAGGTCAGATCCGTCTCGACATCGAAGGTCGGCGCCGTCACCTTGCCACGGCTCACGCCGGTATCCATCGCCAAGATCACCAGCTCGCGCGCACGCGTCATGGCGACATAGAGCAGACGAGCCCGCTCCTCGAGCGAAAGCTGCAGGTCGTCGTTGCGCAGGCGAACGAATGCCTCGGCGGGAGAACCCGTCGCGCAGACATCCTCCATGAGCTCCGGCGGCAACCACAGCGACGTGCCCTTGCCCTTAAACGCATGCTCAAACTGCTTTTTGACGTCGTCGCCCTTCACAAAGGTACCGTCGGCGAGCTTAACGCCGTCGAAGCGTGCCGGCAGTGCCACGACCTGTGCTCCGCCCTCGACGCGGCCCATCTGTGCCGCACCCGAGGACTTACGCACGCCAAAGCACTCGGCAACCGCCACGACCGGATATTCCAGACCCTTGGAGGCATGCACCGTCATGATGCGCACCGCGCCGTCGCCTTCCTCGTTGAGGGCACCCGGGGCTTCCTTGCCCGCCAAGAAGCGGTCGAAGGCCAGCGCGATGGAACGCGGCGAGTTGCCGAACTCGGCCTCAGCCTCAGCCACGGCGTCGAGCGCCTTGAGCACGTTGGCGGCAATGGCCTTGCCCTCGGGACCGCGCTGTCCCAGACGCACAAACCAGCCGGAGGCGTTGACCACGTCGCGCGCGATGGCGGCGAACGAATCGCGGCCCACGCGACGAAGCGCATACCGCAGCACCTCGCGGGCGCGCGTCACAAGCGGCAAGTCTTGCAAACCCGGCACGTCGAAATCGCTCATGATGCCCATGTCGATATTCCGGCGCGAGGTCTCCCCTGTCTCGCTATCGAGCTTGGTCGCCAGCGCCAGGAACTCCTGGGCACCGAGCGCAAACATCGGCGAGGCGAGCAGTGGCATAAGGCCCTGCGCCGTATCGGCCGGATTGGCGAGCGCGCAGACCAGGGCACGCACCGTCTGCACCTCGGCTGCCTGGGCAAAGACCGAGCCGCCTGCGATCACGCAGTCGAGCCCCTGATCGCGGAAGGCCTGGGCGTAGACGTCGGCGTTGGTCATGCGGCCCAGTAGCAGTACCATGCCGCCCTGGGGCTGGCCGGCATCGGCAAGCGCGCGGAATCGCTCGGCGATCGCGCGGGCCTTGGCCTGCGTGCGCTCCTGCGTACTGCCGCCGGCAACAAAGAGGGCCTGGCGACGCGAAGCGTCTGCCACCAGCGTGTCCTTGCGGCCGTCGCTCGCCTCAAGATCCAAAAAGCCCTGCATCAGGCCGCCGTCATCGCCGTCGAAGACGCGTGCCACGTAACGCAGCACCTCGTCATGGCTGCGGAAGTTGCGCACGAGTTTGACGAGCTCGCCGGCAGGGGCATCGGCCACGGCAGTCGCCTCGGGCGCGGCAGACGAGCCCACCTTGCGCTCCTGACGACGGAACACCTCGACCTCGGCGCCACGGAAGCGGTAGATCGACTGCTGCGCATCGCCCACGGTGCACAACGCGCGCTCCCCCGCGCCCGTCAGATAGCGAATCAAATCGACCTGCATCTGGTCGGTGTCCTGGAACTCGTCGATCATGACCATCTTAAAGCGGCCCTCGTACGCAGCACGGATGGCAGGGTAATCGCGCAGGGCCTCGTAGGCCATACGCAGCAGGTCGTTATTATCGAGGGCGGACTGGGCAGCCTTCAATGCGCGATACTCGGCCTCGACGGAACGGGCCAGACCCACCAGCGCATCGAGCGCCGGGCCACCGCAGGCAAGCACGATATTGATAAACGCATCGGCGGCCTCGGCCTTGAGCAGCTCGACCTGCTCCTTGGGGAATGCCTTGCTCGCGCGCGGCATGGTGCACGACATCATGAGTCGCGCCGCATCGACCATGGTCTTGCCGCTCGCCTCGAACGCGTCGATGGCATCGAGCGCCACCTGCGCCTTCTCGGTCGCGGCCTTGCTTGCGCCCAGCGCCGCGCGATAGGCATCGGCGAGTGCAGAGGTATCGGCCTGGCCGCGCGCCACGCGCACGTCGTCCATACCGCCCGGCAACTGACTCGACAGCTCCAGCAGGTCGCGCACCAGACCCTTGATGGTCGTACCGGCGCCAAAGGAACCGCCCTCGCCCGCCATGGGATACCAGGCGTAGAGGGCCTTGAGCGATGCCGCGAGCTCGGGGGCGGCATCGGGCGCCGTTGCGCGACCCAGCACATGCTCGACAGCCTGATCCATGAGCTCGTCGGTATCGGTGAGCACTGTGAACTCGGGATCGATGCCCAGCTCCAGCGCGTGCGCGCGCAGGATACGCGAGCACATGCCGTGAATGGTCGAGATCCACGCGTCGTCGACGGTCAGTGCTTCCTCGTCCATGCCCTCGTCGATGAGCGCGCGGCGCACGCGGTCACGAATCTCGGCCGCGGCATCTTTGGTAAAGGTAATAGCGAGCACCTGGTCCAGATGCTCAACGAACGGACCGGATTCGGGAGAGAGTGCGTAGACGATGCGGCGCGTGAGGGTAAAGGTCTTGCCCGAACCGGCGCCCGCCGAGACAAACAGCGGACGGTCGAGCGTTTTGACGATCTGCAGCTGTTGCGGCATCAAAGTCGAAAGATCCATGGTCTACACGTCCCTCCTTACAAACGTTCCTTCGTGGTTATACGAGCAGCGCGCATGCGCGGCCTGAGCCGACGTCGGGTCGACGGCGGCAACGTTGCCCGCCTCGAGCTCGCGCAGACGCTCGGCGATGCCGGTCTCCACGCGATCGAGCAGGGCGTCGAAGTCCATGCTGCCACCCTCGCCGGGGAAACCTTTCTTAAGGCCCGGGATGCGACCGTCACCACGCTCCTCCTCGAGCAGCTCGGCACTCGCTGCGCCTCGCAACGCCGGTTTGCCGCCCTTGGTCGAAAAGTAGAGCGCCGCGCGGGTGTCCAAATCCAGCGCTCGGCGCATGGCCTGGGCGTAGATGAGCGTCTGGGTATGTGGTGGCAACCAGCGCGGATCGTCGATGGGCGCCGTGCCCGATTCCTCGTCACGCACCGTGGGGTCGGCGAGCTTAAACTCCTCAACGCCCGTGCGATGCTTGTAGTCGATCACCACGGCACGATTCTCGGCGTCCACGTCCACGCGGTCGATGCGCCCGCCAAGCGGCCAACCGGCATACTCGACCTTGAGCTCGTTGAAGGCGAACTCCAGGTAGCGCGGGGCAAAGGGGGCAAGTGCCTCGGACTCGTAGGCAAGCACACCCTCCAGCTGCGGCAAGATCTCGGCCACCTGGCGTTCCTCCACCGCAGAGAGCGGCACCAGCGGGCCCTCCGTGCCGCGCTTGCCGGCGTGCTCGGCCAACGTCTCGTCAAAGACCTCGTGCAGCAGCTCCTGTGCACGCGGCAGATTCTCGGGCGTCACGCGCTCCATGCCCTCTTGGGGCAGACGGGCATGCAGATGCTCCAGCACGTCGTGGACAAAGTTGCCCTTCTCCATGTTGCCAAAGCCCGCGTCGATCGACTGGGGCTTGACGCGATACGACACGAACCAGCACAGTGGGCAGGTAGAATAGGCCTCGATCTGCGAGGCGGACGTCAGACGCGGCACGAGCGGCGCGTCCTCACCCTCGCCATCGCGACGGCGCAGGACCAAATACGGCACGGCCTCGGCACTCAGATGCTGAGGGGCTTCACAGGTCACGCGCTCGCGCTTGAGGCCTTCACCTGCCGCGGGATCAAAGTCGGCGATGATATCGCCCTCGCCCACGCACGTGGGCTTGGCAGCGCCAGCGGCCTCGGCATGTGCCCGCAGCTCGGTCCATACGGCTGCCGGGTAGCACTCGCGCGCCTGGCGATCGTGTGTCACGCGGGCAAGCGCGACCGGACCGCTCGCCGCCTGCATCGCACGGCCAAAGCGCACGCGCAACAGGGCGGCGGGCTCCAAAGACACGCCGTCGCGGCGCAGCTCGGCCGTCAATGTGGCAAGCGGGCCCTCTTCGTGCGAAAGCGGATAGCTGTCCAGGTCGACATCGGCAAACAGCACGGCATCGTAGCCGCCAGGACGCAAAACCGACGCATCGGCAAGCGACACGAAGCGCACTTGCGCCCGTGGCGTGCGATCGACCTCGTAGGTCTCGTAATCGTAAGCGGTGCTGCGCTTGTCCACCTTAGTTCGAACGCCGTCGAGAACCGGCACGGTCGCGGCCTGCGACACGTCGAGCGCGCGAGCATCGTTCATAAGGATGTCGATGGCATGGCGCAGCAAAGCCGTCTCTGCCTGACGACGGGCCTGGCCGTCAAGACCGCCTAGAGCGCGATCGGGCAGCGCCTCTGCAACGGCAAGCATGGCCTTAAGCGCCGTCACGGGCTTGTCACGCCACAGCGCCTGGAACACGTCCGAGACCACACACGGTACGTTCTTAAACCAGTTATCGTCGCTCGTCGCCTTGTGCGCGCCCCTCACCTGGCCCTGAACGCTCTGCAGCAGGCTCTTGACGCCCGCGGTAGTCTTGCTGCGCGAGAGACGCATATTCTTATCGAAGGTACGGGCATTGACGGCATCAGCGCCCGAAAGCGGACTGTAGATCCAGTCGGTAAGCTCCGGCGCGGGCCACCACTCAGTCTTGGAAGCGGTGCCCTCGTCGGCGGCTTTCATACGCTCGATCAGGTTGGCGAGCGCCGTAAACTGCCTGCCCGCGATGGACTGGGAAAACGCCGTGAACTCAGTCGTCTCGGCCGCAATGTGACGCGCCGCCAAACGGGCGGCGAGCTCGCCGAACAGCTGGGGTGCCCGGGCAGAAACGACGAGCACGCGCACGGGGTCGGCGGGCGTTGCAGTAGCTTTATCGGCCTTGGACTCCTTGTGCGCTTTCACCAACTTATCGATGGCGTCCGCATAGACATGAGCACGGGCATGGGGGCCGGCGACCTCAATAAAGGCAGGCTGAGCGGCGGCCCCGCAAGCGACATCAGACGCGACGGCGTCCTCCCCCAGCGGCGCGATCTCAAACAGCACACCGCGGGCATCAAATGCCGTGGCAAGCTCCTCGCGCATCGCCGCCTGCTCGCGGGCAAGCAGCACGACGACCTCTCCCCCATTGTTCGCCACGGCAGACAGCAGCTCGAGTAGACCGTGCGTAAACGACGTGGTACCGCGCACGCATACGGCGCGGGCGCACGCCGGCAGGCTATCGGCCAGGGCACCGGCCATAATGTCGGCTGCCTCGCAGGGCTCGACCATATCTCGACGGTCCAAACCGCCCGCGTAGGCACGCAAAAGCTCAAACACACGAGCCTCGGCATCGCTTTTTGGCTCAGGCTGGCAATTGTTGCCACCGCATCGCTCGGCCGTCGTCCCCGCCACACCCGGCAGCACATCGCGGGCCATGCGCGCGAGCATGCGCACCGTGCCCTGGCTACGCGAAAGCGGCTGCAGGTCGGCATCGTCGCGGCGGGCAATCATATCCGAAAACAGCATCTGACGTTGCAGGTTGTCGACGAAACCGCGCCCGTCGCCCAAAAGCTCCCAAAGCGAGCGAAGCCACGATGCGGGTGTCTTGTAGTCGATACCCAGCGAAATGCCGGCTTCCGCCGCATCATGACGGCACAGATCGAGCTCGGCAAACGTTGGTGCCAGCAACACGGCACGCCCGTGACGGGCAATAAGGTCGGCAAGCAGCGCCGACTCGGCATCGCTCAAATCCGTGCCGGCATTGGTGGTATAGATTCGAACAGGCATGGTCCTCCGCTCAAACCGTTCGCAATAATCAATGCATCCATCCTACCCGCCCAAGCGGACACATTGCCACCGCAGTTCCATCTTTTGGTACAAAGCAACCTGAACCCAACGCACCAGCCGATTGCAGGCATATAAAAACCGCCCCCGGAGGGACGGTTCTTCGTAATTCAATGTTGTCGCTGGCCTACTCGCCATCCTCCAACTTAATGAGGATCTTGCGGTAGCCACCGTACTCGCCGTTCAGCGCCTTTGAAACGCGGCTCACCGTGGTGGACGAAGCGCCGGTACGGGCCTGAACCTCAACATAAGGCTCGCCCTCGTCCAAATAGCGCGCAACCTGCAAACGCTGAGAAAGGTCGCAAATCTCGCGCGGCGTGCAGATATCGGTCAAAAACGCTTGGATATCCTTCTCGTCGTCCAAAAGGCTAAATGCGTGGACCAGCTGCTTGACATCAGGCTTGTCAAACATGTTCTCGATATTCATCGATCACCGCCAAACCCGCCAAAAGGCATCGAAGTTGATACTGACATCGGGCATCGTTCACCCGTTCTATGCAATAGGGCAACGCCTGTGGCTTTTGCCCGTAGCAGTGTAGCACACCACCAAACTAAAGCGACAAGACTCTCTGCCAGCGGCGCGTTTTTCAGGACGAACGCCGTTTAGAAACCATATGCGCACGTAAGCTCCACGAATATTTGAGACAATGGGCGCCCAAACACCGCGGCGCGCCCGCGCAACCATCCAGGTCGCCGCCGTAAGCCGCTTCACGCGACGCCAGCAATCCCGGCGCAAGAAAGGATTCACGCCATGCGCTTTATGCTTAACTGGCTCTTCACCTCGATCGCCATCGCGATCGCCACGTTCCTCGTCCCCGGTATCCAACCCTTCGGCTTTGCCGAGACCTGGGTCTGCTTTGCCTTTGTGGGACTGTTCCTGAACATTGTCGATTCGTTCGTCAAACCGTTCCTGACCGTCATCTCACTGCCGCTCACTATTATTACGCTTGGTGTTTTTCAGCTCGTAGTCAACAGCTTTATGCTCGAGCTGGCCAGCTACCTGTCGGTCAATCTGCTGGGCGCGGGCATCTCCATCGCCAGCTTTGGATCGGCCTTTATGGGCAGTATCCTGGTATCCATCACGCGCAGCATCCTCGACAGCATCGCCGAGGACTAAAACGGCCATTCCGGCCGTGCCCGTCTCAACAGCCCAAAACGAAGGCCGCCCATCGCAAAAATGGGCGGCCTTCTTATTTGTCAAGTCTCAAAGGGCGAGAGAATCTACCATTTCTACCCCGTCCCCAAATGGCAGGTGTGGGTTAGATGACGTAGTCGTAGCCATGGTTGGGAGCGACAAGTTGATCGAGTGTCACACCGTCGAGGTAGTCGTTGATGAGCTTGTCCAGGTTCTTCCACACGTCGAGCGTGGGGCACTCATCCGAGCGTGAGCAGCCCTTGCAGTCGCCATCCAGGCATGCAACCGGTGCCAGACTGCCCTCGGTCAGGCGCAGGATCTCGCCCACCGTGTACTGCTCGGGCGGGCGCGTGAGCACGTAGCCGCCGCCCTTGCCGCGCATGCCCGAAAGCATGTTGGCGCGCACGAGCGTAGCCAAGATGTTCTCGAGATATTTCTCGGAAATCCCCTGTCGCGCCGCGATCTCTTTGAGCGGGATGCGACCGGCCGCCTGGTGCTCGGCCAGATCGACCATAACGCGCAGGGCATATCTGCCCTTTGTAGAAACCAACATGTATAGTGCTGCCTTTCGGTCATTTAGTCCGTAGAAATTCTAGCCGAAAAATTGGTTTTGAAAATACCCGTTCCGGTCAAGATGGTTAATCAGCTCGTAATAATCTTCTATTTCCTATTGCATTACTAGGCTTTAGTGTCTAGTATGCTTCCCAACAGCTAAACGAACAACCTATAAGGTTTATGGGTTTAGCTGCTACACGCACCGTGAAACCACACGGCAACCAGCAACTTGAACACTTTGGAGGTTCACCATGAGCAAGGTTTACACGTCCATCGATCAGCTTATCGGCCACACCCCGCTCCTGGAGCTCACTCATTTTGAGGCCGACGAGGACCTCAAGGCTCGTGTGCTCGTCAAACTCGAATACTTCAACCCCGCCGGGTCAGTTAAAGACCGCGTCGCCAAGAACATGATTGACGAGGCCGAGAAGGCAGGCAAGCTCGTGCGCGGCGGCGACTACACCATCATCGAGCCCACGAGCGGCAACACCGGCGTCGGCATCGCCTCGGTGGCGGCCGCCCGCGGCTACAAGGTGATCATCACCATGCCCGAGACCATGTCCGTCGAGCGCCGCAAGCTGATGCAGGCATACGGTGCGCAGCTCGTGCTCACCGACGGCTCCAAGGGCATGAAGGGCGCTATCGCCAAGGCAGAGGAACTGCAGAAGGAGACTCCCAACAGCATCATCGCCGGCCAGTTTGTGAACCCCGCCAACCCCGCCATCCACAAGGCCACGACCGGCCCCGAGATCTGGGACGACACCGACGGCAAGGTCGACATCTTCGTGGCCGGCGTCGGCACCGGTGGTACCGTGACCGGCGTGGGCGAGTTCCTCAAGGAGCAGAACCCCGAGATTAAGGTCGTCGCCGTCGAGCCCGCCACCTCCCCGGTGCTCTCCAAGGGCCAGGCCGGCCCGCACAAGATCCAGGGCATCGGCGCCGGCTTTGTGCCCGACGTCCTCGACACCCGGGTCTACGACGAGATCATCCCCGTCGAGAACGACGACGCCTTTGCCACCGGCCGCGCCGTGGGCCACAAGGAGGGTGTGCTCGTGGGCATTTCGTCCGGTGCCGCCGTGTGGGCCGCGCTGCAGCTGGCCAAGCGCCCCGAAAACGAGGGCAAGACCATCGTGGCCCTGCTTGCCGACACCGGCGAGCGCTACCTGTCCACGGCGCTCTTCCAGGACTAGAGCTTCTCGTTCTTAGAACGAGTCCAAGGCACGCCGGTCTCCCCTCTCTTCTGGCAGCCTGGGCTTATCCCAACAGGGTGTCCCACGAGACCTCCGAACTTGCTACAATGTCTGCGGCGCGGAACCAGCCTCCCGCGCCGCTTTTCTTTTTTGGCCACATGCCACCAAGGAGAACCTCCCCATGCACAACAAGCGCGTGCTCGTCGCCATGAGCGGCGGCGTCGATTCCAGCGTGACCGCGTATCTGCTCAAAAGTCAGGGTTACGAATGTGTCGGTGCCACCATGCGCCTCACCTGCCCCGCACCCGATCCCGCAACAGGCATGAGTAAGGTCGACCGCGATATCGCCGATGCAAAGGCCGTCGCCGAGCGCCTGGGGATACCCCATCACGTGCTCGACCTGCAGCAGACCTTCGACCGCAACGTTATCGAGCGCTTCGTGACTGCCTACCAGGAAGGACTGACGCCCAACCCGTGCATCATCTGCAACCGCCATATTAAGTTTGGCGCGTTGCTCGATGCAGCGCTCGATATGGGCTGCGACTACATCGCCACAGGTCACTACGCCAAAACGAGCCAGGCGTCCGACGGCACCTGGCAGCTGTACCGTGGCGAGGACCCCAAGAAGGACCAAAGCTACTTTTTGTATTCGCTTACGCAGGAGCGCCTGGCACGCACAATCTTTCCGCTGGCAGGCCTGGACAAGGAGCACGACGTGCGCCGCATTGCCGCCGAGCAGGGCTTCATCAACGCCAAGAAGGCCGAAAGCGAGGATATCTGCTTTATTCCAGACGGTGACTACGCGGGCTATATCGAGCGCCGCTGCGGACATCCCGCTGCACCGGGCGACATCGTATGGCGCGACGGCAGCGTGGTAGGGCGCCACAACGGCGCGCTGCGCTATACCATCGGCCAGCGCAAGGGCTTGGGCGTAGCGATGGCGCATCCCGTATACGTGACAGGCGTCGACGCCGTCAACAACACCGTGCATCTGGGCGAGGCCGAGGACCTAACCGCCGCTGCCCTCACGGCCGATGAGTGGATCTGGAGCGCGCCGGACACGCGCATGGAGGCCGAGCTGGATGCCGGCGGCATTCGCGTGGGCGCCAAGTACCGCTACCGTCAGAAAGACCAGGCAGCGACCCTTACGCGCGGCGAAGACGGGCAAATGCTGCTGACTTTTGACGAGCCGCAGCGAGCCATCACCCCCGGCCAAGCCGTTGTAGTCTACCGCGGCGACATCGTCCTCGGCGGCGGCACGGTAACCGGCGCACTTAAGTAGCCGCGGGTTTATCGCTGCACGTGTCGAAGTACCTCAACGGCGGCACTAACCTCGATTACGCGACGCTCGAGGCCACGGCAAATGGCCTCGAGTCGACCCTCCGCCGTCGCCCATTCGCTCTGCGAAAGAATCTCGATCGCCTCATCAACAAATCCGTCGAGTCGCGATGCGTCGAACCAACCGAGTGAGTCCGCAAGCGCCAGCTGGACGGAAGGGTCGGGCCCAAACGGCTTAGCGGAAAACCCAAACTCCCCAGCTGCGAGCACGGCAGTTGGCACGTTGTACCACAGGCAGTTGCCGCTATCGAACGGCGGAGCAGGTTTTATCTCCAGGGTGTCGACATTGCGGATGATGCCGAAGTTTCGCCAATGGCGGTCGCTGTTGGCCAAAAGGGCATCGCAAACGATCATCTGCGACATAGACCTTCTCACGGCAGCCTCGTCTGCTCCATGCTTACCAAGGAAGCGGCAGTACCGGTCGTACGTCGAGTTTCCTCGCTGGCCGCCAAGGGCGTTCTTAACGTAAACAGCCGGAACATATTCCTCGCGGCCGTCAAGAAAGTCGTCGCACAGACACACAGGGCCATCGAACATCCGCTCAACCGTATAAGGAACAAACTCGCCCTCCGACAGCAAGCGACGATGTAGAGCCGTTGCAACCGCCTCGTTAAAGGGACGCTGATCGTCCATCCCGCACCCTTTAGCCAAAACGCGAATGCCGTTTCGGATCATCCACGATTTAGGGAGCTCGCCCTCGGATGTGTTGTCGGGATTTTTAAGACCGATACCCTCCAGCCAACCCGAACGCTCCTCGGGCGCCGATCGCTCAAAATCATTCTCGAAGTAATTGAGGTTTCGCCATTCGAGCCCGTCGCATTCTGCCGGCCGCAGCCAATAGCAATCCGAAAGCGAGAGGCCCAGGCACTGAACCGGCACCTCAACGCCGTTGACAATCCCCAGCTCGCGGTAGCGCGAGATAAGCCCAGGGCGAACATCGGGCACCGACCGATGCCCCCACCACGCGTTGAGCTCCCGCTTATTCACCGTTGGAGAAGAACTCGAGCATGTGCCAAACGGCATTCGTTGCGCATCGAGGACCTCGGCGATTTCGAAGGGAAACTCGCGCGTCGGATCAAATGAGACATGCGCGACCTCATGGTCGGCCGACATCAGCGTAAACTTGCGTCCCACATCGGCCGCAGGACGACGTCCTCGCTTACGGACCTTTTGATAGGCGATCGCAGAATTGTACTCGACCATCTTCCGGCCGCCCACAATATCGCACACAAGCGTCCCCGATGCGGCAAGTTGCGATATACGGGCTTTCGTAACGCCCAACAGGCGGGCGGCATCACCCATAGACAAGTACTCAAATGTATCCATACGCCGCATCACCTCGTTAAGTATTCCAAACGTAAAGTTAATTAGTTACATACAGCATAATACTAAACAGACTGAAGCGAAAAAAGGCCCGAGCAATCGGGCCTTAGAGCAATTGGTCAGCCGAGTCGCAAGCTGCTCCCCTAGCGTTGTACGTAGGCTCGGACCAGCTCATAGGTGTTGCGCACGCCGTCCATGTGGCTGCGCTCGTAGTTGTGGCTCGCGTACACACCGGGGCCGATCAGGCCGTGGCGGATGTCGTAGCCGGCAGAGAGCGTGGCCTCAACGTCCGAGCCGTAGTGCGGGTACACGTCGATGGCGTAGTCAAGTTCAAGCTCGCGCGCGATATTGGACAGCGTGGTCACCAGGTCGTAGTTGTACGGACCGCCCGAATCCTTGGCACAAATCGAAACCATGCGCTCGGTGCAGCCCAGATCATCGCCCACGCAGCCCATGTCAACGCTGATCATCTCGCGCGTGTCGGCCGGCACGAAGGCGCCGCCGTGGCCGACCTCCTCGTACACGGTAAAGAGCAGCGACACCTTGCGCGAAAGCGACACCTCGCCGTCAGCAACGGAACGGGCCAAACCCAGCAGAATCGACGCCGACAGCTTGTCATCTAGGAAGCGACTCTTAATGTAGCCGCTCTCCGTCACCGTGGTACGCGGATCCATAGCAATGATGTCGCCGGTCTGAATACCCAGCTCGAGCACATCATCCTTGCTGTCGACATTCTCATCGAGCAGGATTTCCATGTTCTTCTCGATGGTCTTGACCGGCTCGTCGGCCACGTGCGCCGAAGGCTCGATATTGAGGACCACACCCGTGTACACATTGCCGTCACGCGTGTAGACGGTGCAGTTCTCGCCATCGGCCGTAGACCACTGGTGCCCACCAAGCGTCGTGGGGCGCAGGCGACCATTGTCCTTAATGGAACGCACCATGGCGCCCAGGGTATCGACATGGCTCGCCAGTACGAGCGGCTCACCCTCGCCACCAAGCTCAACGAGCACGTTACCCTTATTGGAACGCTCAGGCCCAAACCCCATATCGCGCAGGGTCTCCATCAGATAATCAGTAGCCGCGCGGGTATAGCCCGTAGGCGAAGCAATAGAAGTCAGCACCTTCAACTGGTCAGTGATAAAACCAAGCGAAGAATCCATCTGGGACACCAATGTCACCCTTTCATATCGAATTAAACCCACAGCAACAATACCACCACGCACAATTATTTACCTAGCGAGACAACCCGTCGAGCTTCCCAGAGCAGCGCCCGCCACGATAACGAGCCGGCGGGCCCCTGCCCGTAAGCCCCAGAATCTTTCCGCAGGACAGAAGGAGGCCCCGCCGCACGTAGTGCGCAGCGGGGCCTCCGACATGTCCGAGGACGATTGTGGGGCTAACGGGCAGGAGCCCGCCGAACCAAGTTAGGCAGCCGGGCAGATCTTCTTGAAGAGCTCGATGACGTCGTCGAGCGTTGCCTCGCGCGGGTTACCCGGGAAGCAGGCGTCGGCCATGGCGTCCTTGGCCAGAACCTCGATCTCGTCGGCCTTCATAGCCTCGCAGACGTGCGGGATATTCACGTCGGCGGAAAGCTGCTTGACGGCGGCGATAGCGGCGTCGGCAGCCTCGTCGGTGCTCATGCCCGTGGTGTCAACACCCATGGCAACGGCAACCTTGGCCAGGCGCTCAGCGCAAACCGGCTTGTTGAACTCCATGGCAATCGGCAGCAGCATGGCGCAAGCGACGCCGTGCGGGGTGTCGTAGTGAGCGGACAGGGTGTGAGCCATGGCGTGGTCGATACCCAAGCCGACATTGGAGAAGCCCATGCCGGCGACATACTGGCCAAGGGCCATGCCCTCACGGCCGGAGCCGGGCTGACCGGACTTGGCCTCGGCGACAGAGTCGCGCAGGTTCTCGCTGATCAGCTTAATAGCCTCAAAGTGGAACATGTCGGAGAGCTCCCAAGCGCCCTTGGTGGTATAGCCCTCGATGGCGTGGGTCAGAGCGTCCATGCCGGTGGAGGCGGTCAGGCCGGCGGGCATGGAGGCCATCATGTCGGGGTCGACGACGGCGACCTCGGGGGCGTCGTTGGTGTCGACGCACACGAACTTGCGGACCTTCTCGGGGTCGGTGATGACGTAGTTGATGGTCACCTCGGCAGCGGTACCGGCGGTCGTCGGCACGGCGATGGTGAACACGGCGTGGTTCTTAGTCGGAGCAACGCCCTCGAGGCTACGGACATCGGCAAACTCGGGGTTGTTGATGATGATGCCAATGGCCTTAGCAGTGTCCATGGAGGAGCCGCCACCGATGGTCACGATAGCGTCAGCCTCGGCGGCCTTGAAGGCCTCGACGCCGTCCTTGACGTTCTGGATGGTGGGGTTGGGCTTAATCTCGGAGTAGAGGCTCCAAGCGATGCCGGCGGCGTCGAGCTCGTCGGTCACCTTAGCGGTAACGCCAAACTTGACCAGATCGGGGTCGGAGCAGATGAAGATCTTCTTGTAGCCGCGACGCTGGAGCTCACCGGGGATCTCCTTGATGGCGCCGGAACCATGATAAGAGATGGTATTGAGAACGAAACGATTAGCCATTGATAGCCTCCCATCGTGTGCGGGGCGCCCATTACGCCCACGCTATGAGTCCCATCCTAACGCTTTTGAAACGAAAAACGCGTGAGAACGTCAAAATTGTTAAAGCGTTTCAACAGATGATGAAAAATATTGCGGCAAAGGGACAGCCCCTTTGCCGCATTCGGTTACTTTCGACAGCCCTCTTTCCAAGCCTCGGCCGCAACCTTCCAGCGTAAGCGCAAGTCGCGCTCGCGGTCGATGAACATGATGGCAAACGCGACAAACAGCAGCAAGCTCGCCACGACGATGGCGTGCAGGCCCATGCGCTCAATACACCAGTTGCCCAACACGGCGCCAAACACAAAGGTAAAGATCACGCCAAAGTACAGCAGGCCGTTTTCCAAAAAGCCGCGCCTGTGGGTGATGATGTAATCGTCCACGTTTTGCAGCGCGTTGCGCAAGTTGCCGATGCACATGGTCGTAGCGATGCCGTGACCGTGGATCTTGCGGAAGCTCTCAACCTGCATGCCGCAGGCAAACGAGGTGAGGCAGTTGGCGAGCAGGTTGAAATTGCCGCCAGGGATAAAGCTCACGCCCAGCAAGATGACGGCTTCAAAGAACACCGTCACTTGGCGCCAGTGAATCACGCTGCCAAACCGTTCGTGTACCAGGTCGGCAAGCATAATGCCCACGGCAAACGACACCACAGGGAAGAAGTAGCGCCCCGCAAGTGCCCAATTGCCCTCCGAGATGCTCACGCCCACAAGCAGGATGTTGCCCGTCTGCGCGTTTGCGAAAACATGGTCGCGCCCAATGTACGAATACACATCCATAAAGCCGCCGGCGAGCGCCAGGATAATGCCCAGTTCGATGGACTCCGATATCTGTTTGGCACGCTGCATCGTCGTGCATCCTCCTTGTTGACGACCCTCTCGTGCGTTGGCGGAAACATAGCCGCCGTTCATACTGTAACCCATTGACAACATGGCGTGCGCGCGAGACGGCTCCTTCGACACGGGGATACACAGTCTGGAAACAAACGGCACCCGCATCGACACGCCGATCCGCCAGCCCATGTACTCCACCAGTCTTTTAGCCCCGTCCCAAAAAGACTGGTTACAATTACGTGCAGCATACAAACACCGGGAGGGATCGTGGCAAAAAAGCCTCAGCACGCTCAGAATAACCAGCGCAGTCAGCAGGGCAAACAGGGCCAGCAGCAAAAGCGCGGCGGCAAAGCCCAGGGCGGCCACGCCGCTCATACCCCGACAGCGCCCGCCCGTCCCTGGCGCCCGGGCCGCGATAAGTTCCTCCCCGTCAGCCGCGCCGACATGGATGCGCGCGGCTGGGACCAGTGCGACTTCGTCTATATCTGCGGTGATGCCTACGTGGACCATCCGAGCTTTGGCATGGCTATCATCAGCCGCGTACTCGACGCGCACGGCTACAAAGTGGGCATCATCTGCCAGCCCGACTGGACCGACCCCGCCAGCATCACGGTGCTCGGCGAGCCGCGCCTGGGGTTTCTCGTCAGCGCCGGCAACATGGACTCCATGGTCAACCACTATTCGGTAACCAAGCACCGCCGCCACACCGACGCCTATACCCCCGGCGGCGAGGAAGGTCACCGCCCCAACCGTGCCGTCACGGTCTACGGCAATCTCATCCGTCAGACGTTTAAGGACGCTCCCATCATCATCGGCGGCATCGAGGCGAGCCTGCGCCGCCTGGCCCACTACGACTACTGGCAGGACAAGCTCAAGCGTTCGGTACTACTCGACTCGGGCGCCGACATCCTCATCTACGGCATGGGCGAGCACGCGATTGTCGAGATCGCCGACGCGCTCGACGCGGGGCTGCCCGTCGATCAGATCACCTATATCAACGGCACCGTCTACCGCACAGGCTCGCTCGACGAGGTCTACGACTACGATCTGCTGCCCAGCTGGGACGACCTTACCGCCGACAAGCTCAACTACGCGCGCAGCTTTAATGTGCAGCAGCAGAATATGGACCCCATCACCGGTCATCGCCTGGTAGAGCCCTACCCCAACAGCGTCTATGTGGTGCAAAACCCGCCGTCGGCGACGCTCACTACCGATGAGATGGACGAGGTGGCCGAACTCCCCTACGCACGCGATTGGCATCCCGATTACGACGCGGCGGGCGGCGTGCCGGCCTTTGCCGAGATCAAGTTTTCCATTAGCTCCAACCGCGGGTGCTTTGGCGAGTGCTCCTTTTGCGCGCTCACCTTCCACCAGGGCCGCGTCCTGCAGATGCGCAGCCACGACTCAATCATGCGCGAGGCCGAGCTGCTCACACGCGACCCGGAGTTTAAGGGCTACATCAACGACGTGGGCGGCCCAACGGCAAACTTTAGCCGCCCTGCCTGCGACAAGCAGCTCAAGCACGGCGTATGCAAGAATAAGCGCTGCCTGTGGCCGAGCGTGTGCAAGAACATGGTGGTCGACGAGAGCGGCTACACGCAGCTGCTGCGCGACCTGCGCCAGCTGCCGGGCGTCAAGAAGGTCTTCGTGCGCAGCGGCATCCGCTTTGACTACACCATGGCCGACGCCTCGGACGAGTTTTTACGCGAGCTGTTGGAACACCATGTCTCGGGCCAGCTGCGCGTAGCGCCCGAGCACGTGAGCGATGCCGTGCTGTCTGTGATGGGCAAGCCGAGCCGAGCCGTCTACGATGCTTTCTGCCGCAAATTTGAGCGCTTGAATCGCGAATACGGTCTTAAACAATATGTGGTGCCGTATCTGATCTCGAGCCACCCCGGTTCAACCATGAAGGAAGCCGTGGACCTTGCCGAGGCCGTGCGAGACATGGGTTACATGCCCGAGCAGGTGCAGGACTTCTACCCCACGCCGTCCACCATGTCGACGTGTATGTACTACACCGGCGTGGACCCGCGCACCATGCAGCCGATCTATGTGGCGCGCGACCCACACGAGAAGGCCATGCAACGCGCGCTCATCCAGTATCGCAAGCCCGAGAACTACAAGCTGGTGCGCGAGGCGCTGGAAAAAGCCGGGCGTCGTGACCTGATCGGCTACACCAAGCATTGTCTGATTCGCCCCGTGCCGCCACGCCCGGGCGAGGCATCGGCCAGCGGCGGACACGGCACTGGCAAGAAGGGCGGCAAGGCCCACGGTGGCGCCGCCGGCAAGGGGCCCAAGGGCAGCAAGGGCCACAGCGGTATGTCGCGTGCGCAGAACACCGCCGGCCGCAATCGCGCGGCCCAGGGACGTCAGGGTGCCAACGGAGGCGGTCGCCGCAACTAGGGCAGTGGTGCGCTCGCTGCGTCCATCCCACACGCGTGGCGCAGCGAGCGCATTGCCTCAACGAGGACGACGCCGGCGATAGCGACCGTGGCTACCGCGTCGAGCGGCGTGTTCACAAACCATAGCAGGCCCATGAGGTACGAGCCGGCATTAAAGGCAAAGTGCAGCAGAATCGTGTAGCGGAGCTTTCCGGTGGTCACGAGTACCCAGCCAAAGATGAGGCCGGCGGCCCCCGCGTAGCAACCCTGCACCCAGTTCATGTGCATAAAACCGAAAATCGCCGCCTGCAGCACGATTGCCGCGGCGACACCCCAGGCACTCGGGGCCGCCCAGGGCACTATGGCGCCGTCTTGCGGTCGCACGAGACGTCGGCGCTTCCAAAGTGGGCGGCACTGCGGGTTAAACGCTCGGAGCGAAAACTCAAAAATGATGCCGCGCACCAGCAGCTCCTCGCAAAACGGAGCGCCGAGCACCGTAGTCAGGACGGCGAGATAGCTGGTGTCGCCCATGCCTGTTTCCTCGACAAGTTCACTGTAATCGGCCGCGACCTCGGGCAACAATGACAGTACGGCGTCGGTCACGTAGCCAACGACCACCTGCAGTGCCAAGCCGATCACGATAACGCAGGCAATGCGCTTCCACGCGCTACGCACTCCCCCGCCAAGCGGACGCTCACCTTGCCAGCGCGCGATAAACGACCGCGACCACAAATAACGCCACCATAGCAGCGCCATCAAAAACGACACCGTCTGAGCGACGGCTTGAAACCATTGAATATCGAGGTTGTCGATCGGGAAACCCGTCAGCGCCGACACGATGTCCAGCACGGAGAACAAAACCATGCTCAGGACAATATCGGCAGCGACGACGCCAAAACAGGCAAGCGCCCAAACCAGCGCATTGAGCATGCCGACCTCCTCCCAACGACTAGTCATTGGGGACGTTCTTCAACGACTAGCTGTTGGGGACAGTCTTTGCCAAAGGCCCCGCTGGGCGAAATGTCGAACGGAAAGGTGCCGCAGCGATTGAAGGCGGCGATGAACATGCGGATGGCGTTGGACGGCGTGGTGCCTACGAGTTGGGTTGCCGCCGCGAAGGCCGCCTTTTCCTCGGGCAAGACCTTCGCGACAACCGGGGTCATGTGTTCTGCCATGGCGCTTCCTTTTTGAAACGACGGTGGTGCGGATAGATGCGGGCCACGCGGCTGGGCGACGGGCTGTGAAGGCAACCCGATTGGCCCGCATCTGGAGTTTGTTTCTACTGCGTTGGTATTACTTAGTAATCCTAAGTATTACCCCGCAGATAGAATACCATACCCAACCCTATGGGGACGGAGAAAAAACGGATCATTTTGTTGCTGAGTAAGTATTTAGAGCGTGATGATGTCCGAGATATTGAGGGCCCGAGCGTCGACGGCATCGTGCGTAGCAAGCAACAGCATGCGGCCGTCGAGCAAGTCGAGCACGACCTCGGCGCATGCGTCGCGCGCAGCGGTATCTAGGCCGGTAAAGGGCTCGTCCAGAATCACTGCGCCGCCCGGACACAGCAGGGCTCGGGCAATCTCGACGCGACGGCGCTGCCCGCCCGAGAGCTCGGCCACACGAGCATGCACATCGACCCCCGGCACCAGCAGGCGCAACAGGGCCGCGGCACTCGAGGCGTCCACGCGCGCGTCGGCGCACACCAGCACGTTATCCAAAGCCGAGGCGCCCTCTACCAGGCGCACATCCTGAAACACCATGGAGCACGGCGCGCACTCCCCCGCCGCCAGCGCAAGCAGCGTCGACTTGCCCACGCCCGAGGTGCCCATCACGCAGGCGCGCCCACCGGCGGGCACACGAAGCACCAGTCCGTCGAGCGCCGGAGCCCAGGGAGCGCGATCGCCCACGGCGAGCGCAAGCTCCGCAGCAGCCCTGCCGCCAGCAGAGCCGCCTGCACGTCCGCGAGGACAACGCCCATGCGCCCGCACAGCAGCACGCCATGCTGCGGGCCCCGAAGCCCGCAGCAGCCACACCAGCACGCGCTCGCATGCCCACGATGCCGCCACGACCAACACGGTCCACGCCAGCAGGTCAGCCGTCTCGATGAGCAGCTTCGCCTGATAGATGCGCTCACCCACGGTGCCCACCGCCATGCCGATCAGCTCCGCCGCCACGCCGGCCTTCCAGCTCATGCCAATCACGGCGCGGGCGCACGAAAGCACAAACGGCAGGACTTCGCGCCAGGTGTGGGCACAAAACAGTCGCCAACCCCGCACGCCATGCAGACGAAACATCTGCTCCAGCGGTTTATCCGCTTGCGTCAAGCCCTCGACCAGCGAAAAATACACTCCCGGCAGCGCCATCAAAAAGACCGCCGCAATGCTTACGCGCGCCGACCCCAGCCAAATGAGCAGCAGGACCACCACGCAGGCAACCGGCGTCGCCTTAACAAACGAAAGCGCCGGAGCCACCAAGCGGGCAAACGCCCGCGAGCGCGACGAAATTCCGGCCAGCAAACCACCGCACACCGCGGCAAGCGCCAAACCGCCTAGAATCCGCACACCCGAGCCCGCCAGAATCGCCCACGTGCCGGCATCGCATACCAGCCGCAGCAACGCCACCACAACAGCACCCGGACCCGGCAAAATCAGCGGCTGTGCCACCAGCGCCGCCACGAAGACCCACACGGCAAGCCAAAAGGCGGCAACGGCACCTGCTGCCGCCACCGCCTTCATACGCTCTATCATTTGTCGAGCAAACGCACGCACGGGTTACTCCATGTAGTAGAAATCATCAGCCGGGAGCTTGCCGCCCACGGCGCTCGCGTCCGCATCGGCCAGCACCTTCAGGTACCCACCGAGCGCGGCCTTCATATCCTTCCCTGTCTGGCAGACAAGCATGCACCCGGGAATCGCCTTCTCGGCGATCTTGGCGTTATCCACGATGCCCGCATCGACCACGGCCTGCGCCCAGTCCGCCGGCGCCGCGTTCACGGCCTCAACGCTCGCAGCATGGCAGCTCAGGAATTCCGCCACGGCCTCGGGATGCTCCTCGGCAAAGGCACGGCGCACCACGGTCACGCCCGTCAGCAGGCGCGAACCCGTGTCACCTGCCAGCTCATCCCACACATCGGTCAGACTTACCGGAGCCGACAGCTTGCCTTCGCTCTTTGCGATGGCAGCGGTCTTGAACGGCTCCGGCAGCACGCCCACGGCAGACGGATCGGCAAGCAACGCCGACAGAACCTCGGTGGGCTCGCTCTTAAACTCGAGCGTAACCTGGCCGGTCAGGCCCGCGCGCTCCAACAGGTAGTTCATGACGTACTCCGGCGTGGTGCCCTTGCCCGTCATATAGACAGTATGGCCCGCCAGATCGCCAAACGAGGCCACACTCGCGTCGCCCGTCACAACGTTCAGCACGCCCAGCGTGTTGATGTCGATGACCTGCACCGCACCCTCAGTCTTGTTGTAGAGCACGCTCGCCACGTTGGCGGGCACCAGGGCGATATCGATATCGCCCTGAATGACCTTGGGCACAATCTCGTCGGCGGCAGTGTTGATCGCAAAGTCGAACTCATTGTCCGTGGCACCGTCGGCCGCCTGGTCCATAAACTGCACCAGGCCAATCGACGTCGGCCCCTTGAGCGAGGCGACGTGTACCTCGACCGGCTCTGCGGCAGCACCGGCGCCGTCCGTGGCAGCCGAGCCCGCGGCGGACCCGACACCGGCAGCCCCGCCGCCACAGCCCGCGAGCGCAAGCGACAGGGTGCCCATGGCGAGCGCCGAGGCAAACCCCCGGCGCGACATCTCAACATCAAACGCGCGCATCGCTAGCACGTCCCCTCGTTAGGCATCGTCCATGCGTGATGATCGGTATGCAGCAATTCCTCGGCCAGCGGCGAGAGCGGCGCACCCAAGAACTCGCTATAGCACGCCTGGACATCGGGATTCTCATGCGAGAAGCGAATCTCGGCGTTCGCATCGAGGCCCCAGAGCACCTGGCCGCGCTCGGCCGCCAGCTCGCAGCCGTCGTGGATGGGCTGACCGCCGCCACCGACGCAGCCGCCCGGGCATGCCATAACCTCAACGAAGTCATAGCTCACACGGCCGTCGCGAATCGCGTCGAGCAGGCGGGCAGCGTTGCCCAGCCCGTGCGCCACGGCAACACGCACCTTAGTGCCATCGATATCGGCGACGGCTTCCTTCCAGCCGTCGAGTCCACGCACGTCGGTAAAGAAATCCGCATCGGGGTTCTTGCCCGTCACCAGGTAGTAAGCCGAGCGCACAGCAGCCTCCATCACACCGCCCGTGGCGCCAAAGATCACACCCGCGCCCGTGCCAAAGCCCAGCGGCGTGTCGAGCGGCTCCTCGACCAGCGTGTCCACGCCCACGTGGCTCGCGCGGATCATGCGCACCATCTCGCGCACCGTCAGCGCAACATCTACGTCGGGCGCGCCGCCCTCGCCCACCATGCTCGGCAGCGCGCACTCGGCCTTCTTGGCCGTGCACGGCATCACGGACACCACGAACAGGCGCTCTGGCTCCACGCTCAGCGCCTTGGCGTAGTAGGTCTTGGCAATAGCGCCGAACATCTGCTGCGGCGACTTGGACGTGGACAGGCTGTCGACAAACTCGGGGTAACGTGCCTTCACAAAGCGCACCCAGCCCGGGCAGCAGCTCGTAAACATGGGCCAGCCGCGGCTGTCGCCCTCACCCTTAGCGGCGGCGCCCAGGCGCTCGAGCAGCTCGGAGCCCTCCTCCATAATGGTGAGGTCGGCCGAGAAATCGGTATCGAACACGTACTCAAAGCCCACGCGGCGCAGCGCGCAAGCCAGACGCTCGACGGTTGCCTCCTCGCGCGGAATGCCGAGTTCCTCGCCCCAGGCGCTGCGAACGGCAGGCGCGATCTGCACCAGCACGATCTTGTCGGGATTAGCGAGCGCGTCAAACACGGTCTCGGTGTCGTCGCGCTCGCGCAGCGCGCCCGTCGGGCAATGCGTAATGCACTGGCCGCACGCGACGCAATCGGTCTTGCCGATCGGCACGCGCCCGCGGGTGCCCACGGCGGTATGCGTGGCGCGGTTGGTCAGGTCCCAAATCCCTAGGCCCTGTACGCTCTCGCACACCTTGATGCAGCGCATGCATTTAATGCACTTGTCGTTTTCGCGGATGATGGGGAAATCGAAATCCCAGCCCTCGCCCGCCAAATGCCTTTGAAACGGCAGATAGAAAATGCCCAGGTCGTTGGCAATGGTCTGCAGGTTGCAGTTGCCGCTGCGCACGCAGCTCGTGCACTGCGAATCGTGCTGGGACAGCAGCAGCTGCACGTTGGTGCGACGGGCCTCGCGAGCCTTGGGGCTGTTGGTGTGGACCACCATGCCGTCGAGCACGTAGTTGTTGCAGGCGGCAACCAGCTGATCGCAGCCCTCGACTTCGACCACGCACACGCGGCAGCCGCCGATCTCGTTTAGATCGCGCAGGTAGCACAGGGTGGGAATCTGGATACCGACGGACTTGGCCGCGTCCAGGATCGTGGTGTGCTCGGGTACCACGACCTCGCAATTATCGATAGTGAGCTTGACCATATTGAGTGCTCCGCTTTCGGTGTTGTCGCTGACAGTGGGGTTGTTGAGCTCTACCATTCCAGGCTCCTCCCTCCGCGGAACGCGCCAAAGCCAAAGTGGTCGCAACGCAGGCAGCGGCTTGCCTCCTGGCGCGCCTCCTCCTCGGTAAGGCCCTGCTCGACCAGATTCCAATCGTGAATACGCTCGCCGGCCTCGCGCTCACCCAGCTCGCAGCGGCCGCACTCGTGCTTGCCCTTAAACTGCACGGTCGGCAGCTCCACGTCGAGCTTGATCTTGTGGTCGAAGCCCAGGTAGCGGTCGATATTTGCCGAAGCCACGCGGCCAGCGTTGATGGCACGGATGACGGTGGCGGGACCGGTCTGGCAGTCGCCGCCGCTAAAGAGGCCGTCGAAGTTGGGCACGGCACCGTCCGAATCGGTGACCACGCAGCCCCACTTGCAGGCAATGCCCACCTCCTCAAACGGTTTGGAATCGATGTCTTGGCCAATGGCGACGAACACACGCTCGCAGGGGATGACGCGCTCGGGCGTGGCGGCGGCACGCGGAGCCGGACGACCGCGACGGGGCTCGCCGATAATCTGCGGCTGCACGCGCAGGCCGCTCACGCGACCGTCCTCGCCCGTCTCGATGGCGAGCGGGGCCGTCAGCTCCAGCACCTCACAGCCCTCGGCCTGGGCACCGGCAATCTCGGCGTCCTGGGCCGTCATATCGCAGATGCGACGGCGGTAGACGATGCTTACCTTTTCGGCACCGCAGCGCACGGCGGAGCGTGCCACGTCCATGGCAACGTTGCCGCCGCCGATGACGCACACGCGCTGGCCGCTCAGGTCGGGCAGCTCGTCATCGCCGATGGCGCGCAGCATCTTGACGGCCGATTCCACGCCGGGCGCCTCTTCACCCGGAAGGCCGAGCTTCTTGTCACTGTGGGCACCGATGGCCAGGTAGACGGCATCGAACTCGTCGCGCAGACGGGCGAGCTCCTCGCCGCTCACGGAGTGGTCGAGCTCCACGTCGATGCCGGCGTTCAAGATCCAGTCGATCTCGGCCTGCAGGCGCTCGCGCGGCAGACGATAGCTGGGGATGCCGTAGCGCAGCATGCCGCCCAAGTGGTGGCGCTGCTCAAAAATGGTCACCTTGTGGCCCATCTCGGCCAGGTAGTAGGCACAGGAAAGGCCGGCCGGGCCGCCGCCGATCACGGCGACGCGCTTACCGGTGTTGTCCACTACATGTGGCTTGTGGTCGTTGAGGTCGCTATGCTCAACGGCAAAACGCTTGAGGGCGAGGATGTTCATGGGGTCGTCGACCATGCCACGGCGGCAATGCATCTCGCAGGGATGCTCGCACACCAGGCCACAGACGAGCGGTAGCGGGTTGTTCTTGCGGATGACCTTGACGGCGTCGGCATAACGGCCTGCCTCGACGAGCGAGATGTAACCAGGAATGTCGACGTGCGCCGGGCAGCCCGAGACACACGGGACGCGAGCCTCGCGGTCAAAGCCGCAGGAGTGCTCGCGGATGTGGTGCTCAAAATCGTCGCGGAAGCCGCGAATGGCCGTGAGTGCCATGGCGCCAGCTTCGTAGCCGATGGCGCAGTCGCTCGAAAGGTAGATGGTGCGGGCCGTGCGCTCAATCAAGTTGAGCGTGGACTCGTCGGCGCGGCCCTCGAGCACATCGGCGAGCAGGTCGCTCAGCGCGCTCAGGCCCACGCGGCAGGGCGTGCACTTGCCGCAGCTCTGGGTGGAGCACAGGTTGACGAGCGCCGCCGTAAACTCGACGGGGCACGGGGCGAGTGAACTCACCGCCAGACGACGTCCGAGTGCATCGTGCAGGTCGTCCATGACGGCCTGAGCGTGGCTGCGTTCCATTACGTGCAGTCGAGCCATAAGATCCCCTCTCACATGGCAGCCCGGAGGCGAGGCCGGGCGAAATTGCTACACGCACAACACTGACCTAAAAAGTTGTTAGGTCTCCACGCAGTTCGGCAGGCGGTATGAAATGTCACCATCAGCGGTGAAAATGAACATTATCGCAGATAAATGCCATATTTGATAAAACGCGTTACCAAACGACAATGCCCCGCCCACGCAATCACGTGGGCGGGGCATTGCTTCAGGCATGCGGCCAGCGACCCTGTTGCTTTTACTTAAGCTCGGGCCAGTAACCCTTGTTGGCCTCGATCATGTCGTCGAGAACCTCCTTGGCGACCTTCATCGACGGCACGGTCTTGTTGAGCGTAAAGGCCTTAAGCGCCTTCTCGTACGAACCCTCGATCGTAGCCTCGACAATGAGCTTCTCGGAGTTCAGCTGCTGCATCATGAGGCCCTGCTGGAACAGCGGAATGTTGTCGCGGCTGATGACCTCGGGGCCGTTCTTGCCAATGTAGGCAGGCAGCTCGACCATAGCGTCGTAGGGCATGTTGGGGATGGCGCCCTTGTTCTCGCAAATGACCAGGAAGCGCTGCTTGGTGTCGTTCTTCAGAGCGATAGCCAGATCGGCAATCCAGTCGCCGTGGCTGCCCGCATAGAACGTGCTCTCGTCGATCTCGCCCGTCTTCTCGTAATGGTCGATACCATCAAAGAGGTTCTTCTCACGCGTCTCCTCAACCTCGTTAGCACGGGTGCGCTCGGGGTTGGAGTGCTCGACGAACTCCTTCTGCTGCAGGTAGTAGTTCAGATACGTGTTGGGCAGGTACTCCGGGAAGCACTCCATGATCTCGTACTCGCCCTTCCAGACGTAGTACCAGCTGCCCTTGGTGTGGCGGTTCTGCTCGGGGTGCTCGTCGACGGCCTCCTCGGGCTTCTTTGCCATGAGCGAGCCCATGCCCTTGAGGTAAGAGTCGGGCAGCAGAATCTCATGCTCCTTGATGTACTCGCGCAGCTGCGGGAGCACCTCCTCGCCCTTGTGGCGGATCGAGGTGAACCAACCAAAGTGGTTGAGGCCAAAGTAATCGTACTCGACATCCTTCTTGTCGATATCGAGCGCGGCGCAAACCACGTCGATGATCGCGATCGGCATGTCGCAGATGTTGATGATACGAGCGTTGGGACGCAGCACGCGGCAGCCCTCGGAGACGATGGCGGCAGGGTTGGAGTAGTTGAGAATCCAGTAGTCCTTCTTGGCGTACTTCTCAACGTCATCGATCAGCTCGACCATGGGGAAGATGGTGCGCATGCCGTAGGCAAGGCCGCCGCAACCGCAAGTCTCCTGACCCACGCAGCCGTGACGCAGCGGAATCTTCTCGTCCTGCTCGCGCATGGCGTAGCCGCCCACGCGCATCTGGGCAAACACGAAGCTCGCGTCGGTAAAAGCCGTCTTTTTGTCGGTGGTCACCGTGAGCTTGATGTCCAGGCCGAGGTCCTCGTGCAAAATCCAGTCCACGAGCACGCCGATCTTGCGCTGGCGCTCCTCGTTGATGTCGTACAGACGAATCTCGTCAACGTCGAGCTCGTCCTTGCGCAGGGCGATGGACTTGACGATGCCGGGGGTAAAGGTGGATCCGCCACCACACAGAGTAATGATCATTGTTTACTGCTCCTTCTCAATTGCGTTTTCGACCTTGTCGCGCATCTCGGCGACCTTCATGCCAAAGATGATCTGGATATTATTGCCGTTGCGGTTGATGCCGCTGTTGGGCACGTGGTTGATGAGGTCCTCATTGATGAGGTCCGGGTTCTTAACGTTCACGCGGAGACGCGTAAAGCAGTTCTCGAGCTCCTCGATGTTGTCCTTGCCACCAAGACCTGCGACCAGGTCGGCAATACCTGCATCGACGCCCTCTGCGGGAGCCGCGGCAACAGCGCCCTGCTTCACCGCGACAGACGCGGCGGCCTCGCCCTCGGCAACGGACTCGGCAAGCTCGGACTCTTCCTCGCGACCAGGCGTGTGGAGGTTGAGCTTCTTGATAAGGAAGGTGAAGAGGAAGAAGTACAGAGCGGCGTTGACGACTCCAAGCACCAGCATAACCGGCCAGTTGGTCTTATCGACACCGAGGACCAGGTTGGAAACCACGATGTTGATGATGCCGCCTGCAGTCGAAGCGGGCACGGAGAGGACCTTGAGCAGGACCAGGAAGATGCCGGAAAGAACCGAGTGAACGACAAAGAGCACGGGAGCGGCAAAGACAAAGAGGAAGTCCATGGGCTCGGTCACGCAGGAGAGCACGGCGGTGATGATCAGCGGGATAATAACGGCCTTGGTCTTATCCTTGTTCCCCTTGTAAGCGGTGACGATAAAGGCGAGACCGATACCGATGTAGGGCCACAGGTTGTTGAAGGTGTAGCTGTTGAAATACGTACTATCGGAGAAGGGCTGACCCGTCATTGCCATCTCGGCAACACGGATGGGATAGGCGCCGGCAATAACCTGATCACCCAGCGTCAGGGTGCCACCCACATCGGAGAACTGGAACGGGGTGTAGATGAGGTGGTGCAGACCGGTGGGAACGAGCAGCTTGTTGAGCATGCCGTAGATAAACAGACCGATGTTGCCCGACTCCTTAATGATGCCGGCAACGGAGGAGATGGCACCCTGAACCGGAGGCCAAACGATGCAGAAGCCAGCGCCCATGATCCAGGAAATGATGATCATAATCAGGAACGGGAAGCGGACGCCCGAGAACATCGAAAGGGCAATGGGGAACTGCTTGTTCGAGTACTTGTTGAACACGGCACCGGTGATGCAACCAAGGATGATGCCGCCGAACACGCCGGTATCGAGCACCTGAATGCCCATAACGGTGGCCTGGCCGGTTCCGGTAAGACCGAGCATGCCGCTCGCATCGGCAAGAGAGCCGGTGGCGTTGAGCACGATGTTGTTAGCCTGCAGGAACAGGAAGAACGACATCAGGGCAATCAGCGAAGCATGGCCCTTGTTCTTCTTTGCCATGGCGCCGGCGATGCCCACGCAGAACAGAATCGAGAGGTTGTTGATGATAAACATCAGCGACTGATAGACAACGGCGCCCACAAGCTGGAACGGACCGGAGCCCAGTACGGGGACCAAAGCGCAGATGGTCTTGTTGGTCAGAATGATGCCCACGATGAGCAGGATGCCGGCAACCGAGAGATACATCATCGGCTGAACGATCGACTTCGCGAACACCTCCAACGGCGCTTTGAAATTGAACTTCTTTTTTGCGGTCATAGCGGTACTCCCCTTCCTTTTCCGCAAATTAAGACAGATGTGCCCTGGACAAGACCGTGAGCCTTGCCTTATATCAATCGATGTGTGGGCACGTTATGCCTAGAGACCAGGTTCTCCAAGCAGGTTAACAATGTGATATGCGAGATAACTCTTCTCAGCATCGGTAACGACAACGTTATAGGTAGACGACAAGTGGGCGGCTATGGCGTCCGCGCACGAGAATGCGCACGGATACGCCGTTTCATCGATTCGGAACAGCGCGTCTCCGTTGATTTGCCCTGCCGTAGGATCGAGCGCTCGCTGTGCGAAAAACTGCAGGTGACGAACGAAACGTTCGTAAGGCAGCGAGGTGTCATCGAGGGTCGTAGCATAGCGCTTGGAAACAATCGCGAGCACGTCGCGAACAAGCTGGACCGAAACAATCAAACGATCGGAGCGTTGCGGCATGGTGGCGTTGACGATATGCAGCGTAATGAAACCCTGCTCTTCTTCGCTCATCTGAATGCCCATATACTCCTTGATAATCTGCAGCGCACGGCCCGCAAGTGCATACTCCTTGCGATAGAACTGCTGGATCTCGAGCAGCAACGGATTCTCACAGGAGACGCCCTTGCGCTCGCGCTCCAAAGCAAGGCTGATATGGTCTGCGAGAGCAATGAGAATCTTGTCGTTGATATCAACATTGAGCTCTCGACGGAGCATCTGAACAATGTCCTCGGCAATCACGAGGTTGACGGTGGGGATGGACTCCAAAAGATGTGCCAAGCGGTCAATCGTACGCGAATCCTGAGAAGTTCCCTCCTGCAACGCGTAGGTCTTTTCGATCGACGCCTCGTCGATGGCATCGCCGGCATGACGACCAAAGCAGAGGCCTCGACCGATGACGATGAGCTCGGAGCCATCGTCCGAAGTGACCATTGCGACGTTGTTGTTAAAAACTCGCTTGATAACCACGGTACCCACCACAAGAATTTACTCGGAAAGCCAGACGACAGGCTCTTTAACAGCAACAGGGCCGGAAGCATGCTCACGAAGAGTCGAGTTCTCCGAGCGCTCGCACACGATAACGAAGACCGTGGGATCGAAGCCGGCGGCGCGGACCACGTCGAAATCGACCTCGACGAGGGGCTGGCCCGCGTCAACGTGATCACCCTGGGCAACAAGCGCATGGAAGCCCTTGCCCTCAAGTTTAACAGTGTCGATTCCGATATGCAGCATCACCTGAGCAGAGCTGTCGTCGGACATGATGCCCAGCGCGTGCTCAGTCGGAAACAGCGCCGCGACGGTGCCGGAAACAGGAGCGCACACCGTTCCCTCTTGGGGAACCACGGCAACGCCATCGCCCACTGCACGGCTGCTAAAAGCGGGGTCATTGGTATTTTCTAGATGAACAAGCTCGCCGGAAACGGGAGCGAGGATTTCGAACTCGGAAGCCGCAGTCGTCTGCTTATCCGAGCCACCCATTAGGCGAGAAAAGAAACCCATGGTGACATGTCCCTTCATAAATATAGCCCAACCAAAATCAATCGAATGCGCCCATTGAGACGCTCGCGATCAAAGACTTTGGTTAGGCCCACGTCCGAGGGGACTCGGTAACCTTCCGCATTTCTTTTACGGGGGTTATTGTAGACAAGCCCAAAGCCGGAACAATCATTATGACCGGCGAACGGTATTTTTTCTCCGATAAACGGTATTTATGCGGTACTTAGGGACGTTCCTTTTCTGCCGGCACCCGGGGACACTCCTTGCTCTGGTGCATTGGGGACAGGTTTGTTTGCACCAGGTCGGTGCAGATTAACCTGGCCCCATTGCGCCAATTTCGTATGCGCTAGATGAAGAGCTCGCATTCCTTCCGCACGACGCAAACCTTGCTCAGCATCTGGGAAACAGCGGATAGTTTGCTGGAATCAAGCTTGCGAGCACCTCGCGGACATACGGCGATGCAGCGCATGCAGGAGATGCACGCCTCGCCAGCTGCTCGTTTGGGGTCACCCTTGTCGATAGCACAAACGGGGCACGCCGCGGCGCATGCACCGCAGGAGACGCAATCCTCTGTTGCCTCGGGCGCCATGCGGTGACCTCCAGCTTGTTTATAAGGACGATTGCCGGGGATAGAGGGCTCGGACGCATCCTCAGCCAACAGCTTTTGCTGAATTTGCTGAGCAAACTCAGCAAGCTGCGCCGCATCCTGCGCATCCGGACGACCGGCAGCAAACTGTCGCGCAATGGAATGTTCTGCAATGGCCGCAACTGCCGCGATCACCCGGAATCCCGCATGCTTCGCAACGTCCTCCAGCTCTACGAGCGTGTCCTCAAACGCGCGGTTTCCGTAGACGCACACCAGAACGGCCCGCGCTCCGTTGCCGTGAACCATGCCCAACCGGTCAGCCACCACAGCCGGGATTCTACCGGCATACGCCGGCACAGAGATTACGGCCACGTCGTCCTCAGTCATCGAGACAGCGCTGAAATCTAGCCCGCTATCGGTCAGATCGACGGTAACGGTATTCTTGTCCAGTGCCCCGGCCACAAGGCCAGACACCTTCTGCGTTCCACCCGTCGGACTAAACACAATTTCGAATACGCTCATCGAGACACCCTCCCCCCTACGTCTGGCAACGCGTCAAGCCGTTTTCACATCCAGCCAGAGTATACGGCACGTGGGATCCCCATTTTGGTGCATCAAGCACCCCAATGCACCAACCCTACGCTGTCTGCCTCTTCGTTTTGTATAAATTACGGTACAGATTGTATATATTTACGGGATACCGCCGTGTTCTCCCGAGGTACCCCATCCTGGCCCGTGCAAAAAACGGAGTATTCTGCAACGTGACCGCGCCAGCAATACCCCGAGCGGGCAAACCTTTAGGGCGCTGCGTCATTTTGGGTTCCGACATGGCGAGAATGACGCGCCCCTGCTCCGGAAAACGACGAAATCTGACTCAGAACGCTCGCTAGGGATATCCGAAAGCCACCGTTGGCGACGTCAAATCATATGCAGACAACTCGAACTGCAGAATACTCCAAAAAATGCACGGCGCACCCCATAGGACCCATTGCTGCATGGCGGAAAATAGGTCCTCAGCATCCCCCAGATGCATTCCCGAGAACATCACGTTTGAATTAGCGATGGACACGGCAAACAAAAGGGCCCGAGCGTTATTTGCTCGGGCCCTTAGCTTGTCTCACGCTAGCGCGCGATGCGCATCTTACTTGCGCTTGCCGCCGCCGTCGCCGGGGCGACGGGAGCTGCCACCGCGCTTGCCGCCACGGCTGTTGCCGTAGCTGCCACGGTTATCGCGACCGCCGGCACGGCCGCCACGGGAGCCGGCCTGGTTGCCGCCACGACCACCACGATAGCCGCCGCGACGCTCTTCGCGGGTATCGTCGTAGTTGCGCCAGTCATCGCGACGATCGCGGCTGGCACGCGGGTCACGACGATCACGCGACTCGTTAGAACGACCAGCGCCGCCGCGGCCGCCATTGCCGCGAGCACCCTCGCGACGCTCGCCGCCGCGGCTACCGCGCTCTTCAAAGCGCTTGCCGCCACGGGACTCACCGCCACGGGCAGTACGCTCACCGCGACCCTCGCCGCCGCGACGCTCATCACGGCCGCCGCGCTCGTCATCACGACCGGAACGCCGGCGGTCGCCCGCACCGCGCTTGCCACCGCGCGAACCGCGGCCCTCGTCCTCGCGCTCGACACGACGACGACCGCCGCGGTCCTCGTCCTCACGACGACGGCGGTGTGCCTCGCCCTGGAACTGCTTGGCACGACGCTCGGCACGGTTGCCGCGCGCAGGCTGCTCAGCGGCACCAGCACCGCCGCGCTCCTCGGCAGCTACCTCGCGAGCCACGCTCTCAACAGCCTCGTCCACGCGAGCCTGAACGCCCTCGCGCACGCGGGTCTTGCCGCCGCGCTTGGGACGGCTCGGACGCTCGCCGTCGCCGCGGCGCTCGTCGCGACCGCGGTTGGAACGACCGGCAACATCGCCGTAATCGTCGCCGTTGCGCTTGCCGTCGCGACGCGCCCGCTCAAGCTTCTTCTTGCTCTTGGACTTGCCGCGCTTAGTCTTCTTCTTCACCTTAAAGGCCGCAGGGTCGCGCTCGGGATCAACCGCAGGCGGGTTGGGACCCACATGCAGGTCGCCGGCTTCGTAAATATCGGCCGTCTTGTCCATGAGCTTCTCGATCTCGTAGAACTCATCGACGTCCTGCTCGGTCACAAACGTAATGGCCCAGCCCAGCTCGCCGGCGCGGCCCGTACGGCCAATGCGGTGGATATAGTCGGTCGGCTCGGCCGGCACGTCAAAGTTCACGACGTAGCGCACGTCGCTAATGTCGATGCCGCGGGCGAGAACATCGGTTGCCACCAGCACGTCGACGGTGCCGTCGCGGAAGGCAGAAAGCGCGCGCTCGCGCTGCGCCTGGCTGCGGTTGCCGTGAATCGCGGCAGCCTTGATGCCCTTACGCTCCAGACGACGGCAGCAGCTGTCGGCGCGATGCTTGGTGCGCATAAAGACGATGGTGCGCTCCGGACCCTCCTTCTTGAGGAACTCGGGCAACAGGTTGTTCTTGGCCTCGATGGACACCGGGAACACAAACTGGTCGACGGTGTCGGCAGTCGACGTGGCGGGCGCGATCTCCACGCGGGCCGGGTCGCTCACCAGGTCGGTGATCTCGCCCACGGCCTCCTCGTCGAGCGTCGCCGAGAACAGCAGCGTCTGGCGCTCGGCCGGCGTCTCGCGCACAATGCGGCGGACGGCGGGCAAAAAGCCCATGTCGAGCATGCGATCGGCCTCGTCGAGCACCAGGACCTTAACCTCGTTCAGGTGGCAGGCGCCCTGCTCGATCAGGTCGACCAGACGGCCCGGCGTTGCGACCAGGATGTCGCAGCCGTACTTGAGGGCAGCGGTCTGCGGCTTGTAGCTCACGCCGCCCACGACGGTCACGGCGACATGGCCGGTGACGTCGGCGATTTTGCTCGCGACCTCGTCAATCTGCTGGGCAAGCTCGCGCGTAGGGGTAATGACGAGCATCACGGGGCCACGGCCGTTGCCCTCGGGCTTCTTGGCGCCGCGACGGCGATTGCGACCGCCGCGCTCGCGCACGGGCTTGGGCGGAGCGATGTGCTCCAGATTGTTCATGGTCGGCAGCAAGAAGGCGGCCGTCTTGCCGGTGCCGGTTTGAGCGGCGGCAAGCAGGTCGCGACCCTCGAGCACCACGGGGATCGAGCCGGCCTGCACGGGCGTCGGCGCCGTGTAGCCCAGGTTCTCGATAGCACGAAGCATCTCGTCCGAAAGTCCCAGCTCGTCAAAGGCGGGCAGGCTCTCGGTAGCGGACTCGACGGCCTGGGCAGCATTGGCCTCATCGGCGGCATCGAAGGCAGCCTGGGTCATGGCCTCGCGGGCCTCGTCCAGGATCTCGGCGTCGGTGACGTCGGATACAGAATTACGCATATGTTGATGTTCCTTATCTGCACGCGCAATGGGCACGGCATGCGGCCGCGCGGGCGTGCTTGGTAGTGCGCTAATACATACAAAAACAGGTGCGCACAGAGAGGACGTTGCTCAGCACGCTGGCGATCGCTTTGGCAGCCCTATCACGCGCCGTCCAGACGCAGCAGCTCTAAGCGATGGAGCAGATTCGCCGCCGGTTAGTATACCCGTACTCCGCATGCCCCCACGTAAACCACAGATGACGGGGCAGGCCCGAGGTGGGCCTGGCCGATTGTCTCAATCTGTAACAGATGCAGGGCAAAACCGGATCCAAATGTTACAGAACAAGACAGAGGGGGATTTCCGTTCAGTCCGACCAAAATCTCTCGGTCTTCCTGCAATTTCGAACATGTGGCCTATAATGTTGCTTTGGTTACGCTATATATTGCGCAGCCATTTAATACGTCGCCCACCGGGGGCCATTAATTCCTATCGCCATATTGGCTAGGAAGCAATCAAAGGAGGTATCCGTGGCAGCAGAGACGCCTTGCTCGGTCCTCTATAACGATATTCGCTCGTTCGGCGGTCTTAAACATCTCGAGATCGCCCGAATGCTCATCAATGGAAACTCTTATCTCGGCAGTACCCTGCTCGAGAAATGCTCTTCCAACCGCTCGTATCTCACCCGTTACATCGTCCATCGCAAGCCTGACCAGTGCGCGCCCGCCATCTACAGCGACTTTATCGTCACCACGCTCAACCTTTCCGCGGCAATCTGCAGCAAGCTCGGCGGCGGCGAGTCCGCCTATCAGGCAATCGCCGAGCACTATCGCGGTCCGGCCGCCAACGAAATGATGTCGGCTCTCGCCAGCTACAAGCTGGACAGCCGCCTATATGCAAATGCCCTCAATCGCATCGACAACTTTGACGGCAATGCCGTGCGCGAGAAAAGCACGCTTTACCTTATGCTCTTTGTGGCAACGGGGGCGCTCGCCGATCCCGTTCAGGGCGTGGCCACCGTCGAGCGCTTTTGCGACAGCAAGACGGGCGAGCACTTTGGCACCACCGAAACTACCGTCGGACGTGGCTTTATGAGCAGCCTGGAGCAGCCGCGCACCGTCGCCCCCAACCTCGGTCTGCTCAGAACCCATGCCGACAACTGCGCCGGCATGCAAATCCATCCCCTCACACGCGATCCGCGCGGCACCGTGATTGGTTCTTTGCCCAAAACCTCGCCCAGCATCACCGATGTGGGCGCCGACGCATCGCGCGAGCATCTTCGCATTTGGCTTGAGGGTGAGCACTGGTACGCCCAGGGCCTTGGGTCGACCAACGGCACAGTGCTCGAATCGGGCGCGGGTGACGGCGATATTGTGATTGAGCCGCCGCGCGACCAACGCGAGCCCGGCAAGATCTATCCCCCAGTGGAAATCGAAAACAGCGACAGGCTCCATCTGGGTCTCTACACGACATTCCTTGTCATTGTGGACTAGCGCGGACGGCGATCGGAAGACGGTCGCCGTCCGTCTTTCGTCTTCTACCTTCTGCGTCGTAAACGACAATGCTCAGCGGTATACGTGGGCAGTGCGGCTATCATGGTACTTTACCGATATCCGCACTGCTCGCGTATACGTGCGGCAACCCATGCCAGACAAAGGAACGCCATGGATACTACCGATAGCGCCTATGGCGACAAACTCATCCGTCTCGATACGTTCGATACCGCCGTGGCGGTCGACCCCAGCGCCGAGGACGACGCCAAACGTCGGTTTATGACGCTTATTCTCCAGACGGCCCACCGCAACAACGGCAACATCGGGCACGTGCTGCGCGCGACCAACACGAGCGGCGAGGTCTTTGCCGTCAAGCTGCTCAAGGACAACGCTATCCTTTCCGGCCAAGCCCCCGACCGCTCCGCCGAGCAATCGGCAGCGCACCTGGCCAGCACCGCCGCGCTGTTCGAGGAGTACCGTCATCTGTGTACCGTCTCGCACCTGCGCGGATTTCCGCGCGTCTATGGCTACGGATCGTGCGAGGATGACCCTCTCATCCTCATGGAGTGGGTCGAGGGCACCTCGCTCAAGCAGGCGCTGCCCCTGCTTCCGCACGACGCCTCGGGCGGGCTGACCACCCAGATGGTCGCCGCCGTCGGAAACGCCGTGCTTCGTGCGCTCTTGATGACCCAAGGCCTCGTGAATCCGGTCATCCATCGCGACCTGTCGCCTGCCAATATCATGTTCCGCACCACCAGCCGAACGCTCGAGCAGCAGATTGCTGATTGTTCCTTTGACCCCTGCCTCATCGACATGGGCTCCGCGACCATGGCTCTCGGCGACGACACGATCACCCGGCGCGCCGACATCTGGCGTTTTGCCACGCCCGCATACGCCGCGCCCGAGATGCTCACGCAGGATATCGAAGGCATCGCGGCCCTTCGCCGTTCGCCGGCAATCGACGTCTATGCGCTTTCGAGCATTCTGTACCAGCTCTACAGCGGTCGCAAACCGTTTGACTTTGAGTCGACGGACGCCGCTGCAACCGGCTCGTTCTATCTCGTAAAGACCAAGACCAAGCCGGCACCGCTCGAGCCGCGCTGCGAGGGCGATGAGGCGCTCGTCCAGATCATCATGAAGGGTCTCTCAGTCGAGCAGTGCGATCGTCCCACCGAGCAGCAGATGCTCGAGGTGCTCTCGGCATACCTCACCGACGCCGAATCCGAAGGCCGCGAAGGTGCAGGAGACGAGGCCGCAATTGATATCGATTCTGGCACGCACCTTAAGGTCGACGTCGCCGGCGAGCGCGCACGAGAGATCCTGAATCAGGCCCGCCACGATGCCATGACCCGCCGCCGCTTTATTATCGGCGGCGCTATCGCAGCCGTTGCGGGGCTCAGCGTTATCGGGGCGGCAACCCATGGCTTTGGCATCCCCGACTACCTCGACGGCATCCGCGGTTCACTTGACGACTACACCTGGGATCAGCTGCAGGAGATTTCGCTCAAGATTAAGGCCGCCGAGACCCGTAGCGAGGCACGCGAGATTGCCAAGCGCTATCACCTGCTCGATGCCGATGGGCATATCCCCTATCCGTGTACCAAGCGCGTGAAACTCACCAACGGGCTGGAGGTCGGCGCGCAGCTTGTGGGCATCCGTCACGATGAGCTTCTGGACGGGACGGGCAAGGCCGGACTGACGTTTATGTTCGACGCGGGTATTGCCGAGCGCAACGCTGCGGCTGAACCGCCGAGCGCCGGCTGGGCAGTTTGCGAGCTGCGGGAATGGCTCGACGGCGACGGCCTTAAGCTGCTGCCCAACAAGTTGCGCGCGCTCATCAAATCTGTCAAAAAGGTCTCGAATAACGCTGGCGCCGCCAACAGTGCATCGTGTCTGAGCGAGTTGCCCGCAACCCTTTGGCTGCCCGCCATGGTCGAGCTGTGCGGTACGCAACCGCCCGATTCGTTTGCCAAGGACTATCACTACCTGGCAGAAATCTACAACGGCGAGGGCAAGGAGTATCAGCTCTTCCGCGAGCTCAAGGTGAGCCCGTATTCCACGAACGAGACGATGGTCCGCCAGTGGAAGAGCAAGGACACCTGCTGGTGGGAGCGCACGGTGAGCCCCGACTCATCGGAGACCGAAGGCACGCTCTACATAAACCGTGTGGGCCACGACGGCGACGTCTTTACGTACGCAACGCCTGCGGAAAAGCCAAACAAGCTAACCTGTGTGATTCCCGGGTTCTGTATCTAGGCGGCGGGCGTCTTGCCGTGACGGGACCCCTCCCCGGCAGTTGTCTCGATTTGTAACACTAGCTCGGCAGATACAGGTCTAGATGCTACAGAACGAGACAAACCCCAATCCCGCGAGACAACATCTCAATCTGTAACAGTAAGGGGTCAAAAACCTCTCTAGATGTTACAGATCAAGACATTTGAGTTGTCCGCGGACGGTCTGTCTCGATCTGTAACAGTAAGGGGTCATATTTCCCGCCAGATGTTACAGATTGAGACATTGAGTTTATTGCTGAAGGTTCGTCTCGATCTGTAACATCTGGAATCCAAAAACCGGTCTAACTGTTACAGATGGAGACAAACTCAAACCTCTCAAAACAAAATCTCAATCTGTAACAGTTAGAGGTCATTTTCCCCGCTAGATGTTACAGATCGAGAGCTAGATGTTACAGATCGAGATATTGATTTGCCGCCGGAGAGTTTGTCTCATTCTGTAACAGCAGCTCGGCAAAAACTGGGCTAGATGTTACAGATTGAGACGAAGGGCGGGGATGGTGCACCAACCCGGCAGCCACCCTCATCTGTAGCGAAATGTCATACATTTCTTTCTGTACTGGACACCCCCAGGGGGTATGGGTGTATAGTATCGGCAGGTTAACATTTCCGACACTACGTCACAGAAAGGAGAAGCCATGGCTCAAGATAAGTTCGACGTGGGCGGCATGACATGCGCCGCCTGCCAGGCGCATGTGGATCGCGCCGTGAGCAAACTCGACGGCGTCCAAAGCGTCGCGGTCAATCTGCTCGCCGGCTCTATGCTGGTGGACTACGACCCTGCGCAGGTCTCCCCCGACGACATCTGCACCGCTGTCGACCGCGCGGGCTACTCGGCCTCACCCATCAGCACGGGCACCGACGCTGTCCAAAGCGGAAGTGCGCAAGCCAGGTCCGGCGCCGCCCATATGGAGTCACCGACCAAAAAGTTGGAGGCCGCCGCCTCTGCCATGCGCACCCGCCTCATCGTCTCGATCGTATTCCTCATCCCACTGTTCTACATAGGCATGGGGCACATGCTCGGCTGGCCGCTGCCCGGCATCTTCACCGACCACACCCACAGCATGACGCTCGCGCTCACCGAGCTCGTCCTGCTCATTCCCATCGTCTACGTCAACGACGCGTACTTTATCAACGGGTTTAAATCGCTCGCGCACGGCGCGCCCACCATGGACGCCCTTATTGCCGTGGGCGCCACCGCCTCCATCGCCTGGTCGCTCTACGCCATGTTCATCATGGCCGACCAGCTAGCCGCAGGTCAGGTGCACGAGGCCATGATGACGAGCATGGACAACCTGTATTTTGAGAGCGCTGGCACCATCCTGTCGCTCGTCACCGTGGGCAAATACCTCGAGACGCGCAGCAAGTCCAAGACCGGCGGCGCTATCGAGGCGCTCATCGACTTAGCACCCAAGACCGCGACCGTCGTGGCAGAGGACGGCAGCGAGGCCACCGTCGACGTCGATGCCATTCTGCCCGGCCAGGTGCTGCGTGTGCGCCCCGGCGAGTCCATCCCTGTCGATGGCGTGGTGCTCGAGGGCAGCTCGGCCGTGGACGAGAGCGCGCTCACCGGCGAGTCCATCCCCGTGGAAAAGACCGCCGGCGACACCGTCAACGCCGCCACTGTCAACCGCACCGGCTCGTTTGCCTTCCGTGCCACACGCGTGGGCGCCGACACGTCGCTCGCCAAGATTATCCAGCTCGTCGAGGACGCCAACGCCACCAAGGCGCCCATCGCCCGCCTGGCAGACAAGGTGAGC
>CABUJN010000002.1:0-68616 GCA_902491935.1 uncultured Collinsella sp. | reverse complement strand
GCGTCACCCGCAACCTGGTGCGCGAACACGCCAAACAGGCACGCCGCTTCCTCAATCTGTTCGCCTATACCGGCACCGCCACCTGCTATGCGGCCGACGGCGGCGTCGAGGAAACCGTGACAGTCGACCTTTCCAACACCTACCTGGACTGGGCCGAGCGCAACATGCGCCAGAACGGCTTTGTGGGGCCTCAGCATCATTTTGTGCGCGACGACGTGCTCGCCTGGATTCGCGACCAGCGCCAGACGCGCAACCGCTGGGACCTGATCTTTGTCGACCCGCCCACGTTTTCGAACTCGTCCAAGATGGGCCGCCGCACCTGGGATGTCCAGCGCGACCATGTTGAGCTTTTGGCCGGCGTATCGCGTCTGCTCGCGCAGGGCGGCCATGCCATCTTTAGCTGCAACCTGCGCGGCTTCCGCCCCGAGACGCGCAAACTCGCGCGCGCGGGCGTGGTGCTGGAGGACATTACGGCACAGACCATCCCCGAGGACTTCGCGCGCAACCAGAAGGTGCATCACTGCTACATCGTGCGCCGCCTGCCCATCGAGGACGCCATGGCAGAGGTCGGCTTTAGCGCCGAGGAAATTGCCGAGCGCGTCGAGGAACTGCGCAACTCCGAGGCCCGCAAGCCCCGTGCGGCAGCACCCGCGCACGCGCAGGCCGGCAACGGCAAGTCCAACTTTGCCGGCAAACCCTCCCCCGCCGGCAAGCCCAAAAAGAAGAAGTTCTACGCCAGCAAGCCCAAGGGCAAATAACAAAGTTGCGGTGGAATACGGACTGTTTTGCCTGGAATTAGGCAAATTTAGACCGTATTTCACCGCAACTCATATTGGGATGGTGGTTGGCGATCTAGCCTTGGGTGACCAGGCGATAGCCGATACCCACGTGCGTTTGGATATAGCGCGGATGCGCGGGGTCGGACTCGATCTTTTTGCGCAGCGTACCCATAAAGACGCGCAGGCTCGCCAGGTCGCTCTTGGTCGCCGTGCCCCAAATCTCGTGCAGGATAGACTGGTGCGTCAGCACCTTGTCGGCGTTATGCGCCAGCAGGCACAGGAGCTTGTACTCAATCGGCGTCAGATGCAGCTCCTCGCCATCCATCGTGGCGATGCCGGCATCAAAATCGATATGCAGCTCACCGGTATCGAACGAGCCCTCGGAGGCAACACCGCCCGTTTGCGCATACGAGAGGCGCCTGAGCGTCGTGCGAATGCGCGCGAGCAGCTCCTCGACCGAAAACGGCTTGGTCAGGTAGTCGTCGGCGCCAGCATCGAGCGCGCGAATCTTGTCCGCATCCTCACTGCGCGCCGAGACCACGATGATCGGCATGCCCGACCATGCGCGCACCGACTCCACCACCTTGACGCCGTCCATATCGGGCAGACCCAGGTCGAGCAGCACAATGCTCGGTGCCTGCGATGAGGCGGCGGCGATGGCGGCATGGGCGGTCTCCACGGCCATATGACGCAAGCCGTGCGCCTCGAGCGCGGCAACAATAAGATTGCGAACGGCGGGGTCGTCCTCAACGACCAAGATGAGCGGTTTTACGGCAGAGTTCGGCACAGCGCTACTCCTTATCAAACGAAACGTCGGCGACGGGAAGCTCAATCGTAAAGACCGAGCCGTGCGGGTCCGCCGCGGCAACCTCTATGCTACCGCCATGCGCCAGCGCAATGGAGCGGCAAAGCGAAAGACCCAGGCCCACGCTGCGATGGCTGTCGGCAAGACCGTGGTTGGCGGTGTAGAACGACTCAAAGATTCGCTCGCGGTCCTCGGGCGCAATGCCCGGGCCGTCATCGGCCACCGAGCACGCCACGCGTCCATCGTCGACGTCAATCGAAATCACGATATGCGAGCCTGCGGGCGTATAGGTGATGGCGTTGTTCACCAGATTGACCACCAGCTGCACCATCAGGCGCGCATCGACGTTGACGAGCGCCGGCTCGTCGCACGGCACCACCTTAAGATCGTGCTCACGCACGGCCGGACTTACGTGGCGCAGCGCCTCCTCGACGATATCGTCCATGAGCTCGAGCGTGGTCGACAGATGCATGCCGCCACCCTCGAGCTTGGTGATAGCGAGCAGATTCTCGACGGTGGCGTTGAGCCACAGCGCATCCGAGCGAATGGATAGAAGCAGGCAGCGGCGCGTCTGGGCATCGAGCACCGCGGTGCCGGTCGAGCCCTGGTCGAGCAGCACATCGGCATTGCCCGAAATACTGGTGAGCGGCGTGCGCAGGTCGTGCGAGATGGAGCGCAGCAGGTTGGCGCGCAGCTGCTCGTTTTTGGCGAGCACCGCCGCCTCCTCGCGGGCCTCCATGGCGCGGGCGCGATCGAGTGCCAGCTCGCCTTCGCTCACGATGGCATCGGCAAGCGTCCGCTCCTCGTGCGTCAGCACGTCGGGCTCGGCAACGATAGCCAGCACGCCCACCACCGAGGTGGGGTCGCCCGAGCGCACGAAGCCGTCGCCTGTGCGAACCGTCAGGTAGATGCCATAAAACGCCGAGCCGCCATAGGTGGCATCGAGCGGCGTTCCCACATAGGCGGACGCCGAGAGCCGCGGCGGCATCTGCGGCGCCAGCTCGTGCACCGGGGCGGCATCGCCCACGGCTGTGTACGTCGCACGCGGCAGCAGGTCATCGCCCTCGGCGTCGGCGCTGTACCACACGACCGGACAGCCCGAAAGACGCGCCAGCTGCGTGGCCATGGCGTGAACGATCTGCTGCTGATCGGCGCACCGCTGCAACATGCGATTGGTCTCGAGCACCATATGCGTGCGGCGGTCGCTAGCGGCAGCCTGTGCCAAGGCGCGGCGCAGGGCCAACGCAATCGAGCTCGACACAAGCGAGACCACGAACATGATGAAGAACATGCCGGGATAGCCGCGGTCGATAAGCGACAGCGAGTAGCGCGGGTCGACAAACAAAAAGTTGTAGAGCGCCACGGCGGCAGCCGAGCTCAACAAGCAATACAGGCGACTCCAGGTAAAGAATGCGCACAGCTGAACGGCGAACACATAGACGATCATGATGCTCGGCGCGAGACCCGGATGGTCGAGCAGCGCGCCCACAATCGTCGCCGCGACCAGCAGCCCCACCGATACGCAGGCGTCATACAGAGGAGTGCGGCGCGTCAGCGTTGTGCGCCGCCACCAAAAGCTATCGGCAATATCGCCGTCCGTACGGACGTCCATCAGCGTCCCGCCCCTCTCTCAAAAACAAAAACCACCACAAAGGGGACAGGCACCTTTGTGGTGGTTTCCCTTGTGGTGGTTCCAAGTGTAAAGCCTTTGCAACCTGCGGTCGTTAGACAAACAGCACGTGCGCGAGCAGTGCGCACACGCACGCCGCGACAAGCACCGTCACCACGATCGAAATCACGCGGTCGGCCATGTCCATGTTGGCCCGATTCGTAAAGAACCGATCTTCGGCGGCGTCGACGCGCGCCTCACGCACCAGCTCGGTCGCAAAATCGCAACCGTCAAGCACCTTTGCATCCATGGTTTCCTCCCAGGACTCAATCCCCGTCAATACAAACCCGCCCGTTCGCAGGCAAACCTCAAGCGTCGACTACGGCCGCTCGTTGGGGGCCAGGCGCTGCATCTTATTCACAGCCTTGAACTTGGTGAACAGCGGCACGTACTCAAAGCTCACGTTGGAGTTCTCCAGGCCGTACCAGCGTGCGGGCGTGCCGGCGGCACGGCGGATGATGTACTTGAGCGTGATGGCCGTACGCTCGCTCGGCTCCACATCGCTTTCGGGCGCCAGAAGCTTACGAATCAGGACGAACTTGAACGTACCGATGTTGCCCGGATCCTTGTAGACCGAGTAGTCATGCGTCTGCGCCGGCAGCTCGCCGGTGGCAGCCAGGTCCTGAACGACCTGACGCAGATAGGCATTGACGCGCTGGTTAATCTTGTAGCCCAGGTACAGATGCACGCGGAACACGTAGTCGGTGCCGAACGTCTCGACCGAATAGGCAAAGGTGTGCGGTTCGTCCATGGTCTCGACATTCACAAACCACCAGGCGCGGGCGCGCTTGGGATGCTTGTCCAAGATCGAATAGACGATATCGCGGTCGATGTAGTCGGTATGGGTGTCCTTGGTCAGATACACGACGTTGTCGCTCATGCGCTCGTAACGGTCGTCGTCGCGCAGGCGCTTGAGCTGCGGCAGGTAGCTGCGCAGCGGCAGCAGCGTAAACTGGCGCTGCTCGACCGCCGTGCCGTTGTACCAGCACACCATAATGCCCATGATGAGTGCAGCCATAAGGATGGTGAAGTAGCCGCCGTGGAAGAACTTGGTGAGCGAGCTCACGAAGAAGAAGCCTTCAAGCAAAAGGAAGAAGGCCGCGAAGATCCACGGAGCAACCTTGAGCTTGCGCTCCTCGTGCAGGTAGAAGAAGAGCAGCAGCGTGGTGCACATCATAGTCAGCGTAATGGCAAGGCCGTAGGCGGCTTCCATATGCGCCGAGTTCTGGAACAGCAGCACCACGATGACGCAGCCGACAAGCATGACGTTGTTGACCATGGGGATGTAGAGCTGGCCCTTGGTCTCGGCAGGGTAGAAGACCTGCATGTGCGGCATGAGATCCAGACGGCTGGCCTCGGACACCAGCGAGAATGCGCCGGTGATGAGCGCCTGCGAGGCAATGATGGCCGCGACGGTGGAAAGGCCGACGGCAAACGGGCGCAGGCCCGGGGCGAGCATCTGGTAGAACGGGTTGAGGTCGGCAATGCCCATGAGCTCGGGGTTGGCAGCGTTGTTCATAAGCCAAGCGCCCTGGCCCATATAGGAAAGCAGCAGGCAGCACTTAACGAACGGCCAGGTAGCGTAGATGTTGCCGCGGCCGACGTGGCCCATGTCGGAGTAGAGCGCCTCGGCACCGGTGGTGGCGAGGAAGCAGCTGCCCAGAATCATGATGCCCGCGTGGTTGTTGGGGCTCAGCAAAAAGGCGATGCCGCGCACCGGGTTGAGGCACAGCAGCACGGCGGGGTGCTGGAAGACAAAGAACAGACCCGTGCCGCCCAGGAACAGGAACCACAGCGTCATGATGGGGCCAAAGGCGTGACCGATCTTGGCCGTACCGATGCGCTGTACCAAGAAGAGCACGATGATGATGGCGAGCGTAATGGCGACGACGCGGCCCTGGTCATCGCCCAGCACGGCATGGACCGCCGGGATGGTGCGCAGGCCCTCGATGGCCGTGGTAACGGTAACGGCCGGCGTCAGGATGCCGTCGGCGAGCAGCGCGGCGCCACCCAGCATGGCGGGGATGATAAGCCACTTGCCGCAGCGCTTGACCAGGCTGTACAGGGCAAAGATGCCGCCCTCACCATGGTTATCGGCGCGCAGCGAGATGAGCACATACTTGATGGTGGTCAGCAACGTGACCGTCCACACGACAAGGGAGAGCGCGCCGAGCACGAACTCCTCCGTGACGCTTCCGATGCCGCCGTTGCCGGCAACGAGCGCCTTGGTTACATACATAGGACTGGTGCCGATATCGCCGTACACCACGCCCAGCGTGACGAGCATCGCCGAGATGCTCACAGGAATCGCAGCGTGCGAGGCTGCCTCCTTGGCCTTTTGTTCCATAAGCCGGTTTCCTCCCAACTTTAATGTTCGAAGGAATTATAGGTAATCGGCCTGCACTTGCACGGCACCGTTTTCCCAGCTAGATAAACATTTATACGGCCTTTAGGCCACCACGGCGATATGGAATGTAACAAAGGGACTGTCCCTTTGCCTCATCTGTCATTTTCCGAGCCAGTTTTTGAACCACCACTCCATGGAGCGGCTCATCTCGGCCATAAAGGGACTAGTGTGTTTGCGGGTGTAGATATCCACCACGCGCTCGCCCACCTCGCGGGCATGCGGGCGAAACATCGCGTCCATCTCGGCCACCTGCGCGTCCATGGTCGCAGCATCGGCGCGGCAGTAGCGCTCCTCGTGCACCAGGTTCACCACGGGATGCGCGATTGCCGGGCGCTCCTTACGGGGCGTGCCGATGATGAGCATCGACAGCGGCATGGTATAGGGCGGCAAGTCCAGCAGCCCGGCAACTTCCTCGGCATTCTCGACGATATCACCGATATAGCAGCTCCCCAGACCCAGAGCCTCGGCGGCAACCACGGCGTTTTGCGCGGCGATCACGGCGTCCTGGGCCGCGATGGCAAAGTCGCCCAAACCCGGCGCGCGGCGGGGCGCCTTACCCGTGCGCTCGACAAATTCGGGCTCAAAGCAGCCCACGTGCTCAAACAGATCGATCCACTTGGCATAATCGACCACAAATATTAGTGCCCAGGGCGCCTTGGCGATCATGGGCTGGTGGTCGCACAGGTCGGCCAGGCGGTCCAGCGTAGCCTGCTCGCGAATGCTCACGATGGAATACATCATCATGGCGCCCGCCGACGGCGCGCGACTCGCCGCATGCAAAATTGCCGCCCGCTGCTCGTCGGTCACCGCCACGGGACGGTCGTCGTCATCACGCGCGAAGGCACGCGTTGAGGAACGGTGCTCCAACGTGTCCAGCACCGCATTGCCCGTGGTCTCGACCGGATAGCCACACGTATCCACAGCCTTGGTGCAAACCTGCTCGTTCATCGCCTCATCCTCGCTAATTCTTTAAGAAGCCTTTACGTTTCCGTGTAATTCCCGTCCATTATCGCGCAGGTCGCCACTACATTACGCCACACCGCCACACGTGCGCGTTATTATGGCTGGTTGTTGTGCGCAACCCTCAAATGCTGCGCATATCTTGGTAACAATCGGGTAAACCCCCGCTTTCGTAGGTTCTAAGTTTGTGAGGAGTCTCAGCATGTTCGCTGCCGCCATCTCGCTCGTCGGTCTTGCGGCGACCGTCTACCTTGTCTTGCGCGAGGCCAAGGCCATTCGCGCTCAGTCGGGCACCGTTGCCAAAAGCGCTCTTGGGTGGAGCGTCGCCTTCGGCCTGTTCCAGCTCTTTTTGACCATTTGGGGCGCCATTGGCCTCGTCGCCCAAAACGAGCCGCTCGCCTTTGTGATGCTCATCCTGACCAATGCCATCCTCACCGGCTGCGCCTGGGCCAGTATCGCCCGCGACCGCATCGCCCCGCGCGTCTTTGCGTTCGCCTCGGCCGATGCGCCCGCCCCCACCGGCAAGCTCGCTCGTTTGCGCGACGCCTTTGTGGGCAAACCGCTCGTCGCCGCCGTCCTGTGCCTGCTGCTCGCCGGCGTCTTTGCGCTGCTTGGCATGGAGGTCTCGTCCAACCACGACTTTACCTGGGTCTACCCCCTGTGCATCCTGCTCGAGTGGGCCATCATCACCACGCTCATGGTCGGCCTGTTCTTCCTGTTCCAGCGCCACGGTGCAGCTCCCGCGGTCCTGGCCTTTGCCCTCTTTGTCCTGGGCATTGCCGAGTTCTTCGTCATCACGTTTAAATCCATGCCCATCCAGCCGGGCGACCTTTCGGCCATCTCCACCGCCGCCGCGGTCGCCGGCACCGGCTACACCTTCTCCATCTCGCTGTTCTGCGTGCTGTCCATGGGCTTTACCGCCATCGCTATGCTGCTGTGCGAGTACGCCGGCCTGGTGGCACCGCACCGTCAGAAGGGCGCCGCCAACGCCAAGCGCATGCTGCTCACCAATCTGCTCGTCGCCGCGCTGTGCCTGGGCGGCGTGACCGCGCACGTCACGCTCATCGACTACTACAACACCCTCGGCATCACCGTCTATACCTGGCGCCCGCTCGAGAGCTACTGGCGCGAGGGCTACCTGCCCGCCTTTATTAGTGCAGCGCAGTCCATCAAGCCGCCCAAACCCGCCGACTACTCCGTCGACGATGCCAAGGCTACGCTCAAAAAGTACGCCAAGGCCTACGACAAGTCCGACGCAGCCAAGAGTGACGAGCGCACCGCCGCAAAGGAGCAGTTCGACAGCGAGAAGCCCACGGTCATCGCCATCATGAACGAGACCTTCTCGGATCTGTCGATCTATCAGAACATGCGCGCCGGCTACGAGGGCCCGCAGTACTTTAAGAACCTGTCCAACTGCCTCAGCCGCGGTAAGCTCTACGTGAGTGCCTACGGCGGTGGCACCGCCAATACCGAGTTTGAGTTTATGACCGGCAACTCCATGGCCAACCTGGGCTCGGGCGTGTACCCCTACACCATCTACAACATGGAAACGACCGGGAACCTGGCAGAGCAGTTCAAGTCGCTCGGATATTCCACCACGGCTATGCACCCCAACCACGCCACCAACTGGAACCGCGAGAACGTCTACAAGGACTTTGGTTTTGACCAGTTCCTGTCCATCAACGATTTCCAGGGCGCCGATACCCTGCGCGGCATGGTGACCGACCAGGCTACCTACGACAAGATTCTTGAGCTGCTCGACCAGAACGCCGATCCGCAGTTTATCTTCGACGTGACCATGCAAAACCACTCGGGCTACGACACGGGTCTGCTGCCGGTCGACAAGCAGATGCACCTGAATATCGACACGACCGACCTGGACGCCAAGACCGTCGAGGACGGCACGCTCTCCGATGTCGACGAGTATGTCTCGTGCATCGAGCAGTCCGACCAGGCGCTTCGCTACTTCCTCAACGCCCTGAGCAAGCTCGACCGTAAGGTGGTCGTGGTGTTCTGGGGCGACCACCAGCCGTTCTTCCCGTCCAAGTTCAACGACAAGTGGTTTACCGGCGAGGACGACGCCACGCATCAGGAGCGCCTGTGGCAGACCGACTACATCATCTGGGCCAACTACGACGTTGCCGGCTGCGACCAGACGAGCGAGGTCGACGACCTGTCCACCAACTACCTGTCCACGCAGCTTATGCAGCTGATCGGCGCCCCGCTTTCCGACTACCAGAAAGCGCACATGACGCTTCGCGAGTCGTTGCCCGCCATCAACTCCGTGGGCTACGAGGACGCCAGCCTGCGTTGGGCGCTCTCCTCCAACGTCACCGGCGACGACGCCGAGGCAGCGGCTGCCACCAAGGCACGCGAGGATTACGCCAAGATGCAGTACTACGAGATGTTCCGCGACAGCAAGAACGTGTACACCGAGCACTTCCAGACCGAGGCCAACGAAACCGACCCCAACCTGGCGCCGGGAACAACCAAGATCAAGTAGCGACACGTCTTAACTGGTTCGTCTGCCCGGCGGCGCGGAACGTAAGGTTCCCTGCTCGGACAGTCCTGCTCGCACGGAGAGCACATTAAGTGCTCTCCGGCTCGTGCGGAACTCGCGATGAACCTTACGTTCCGCGTCGCCGGGCAGACGCCTCGGTGTTGAAGCGCGGCTTGTCATGGGGGCATCTGCTGAACATATATAAGTCGAAGGCCACGTCTTGTGGCCTTTTTTGCATCCGGAAAGCATGTCCCAGATTCACGTCCGGAGTGGGATGCAGTTTCCGCTTGGGACCCGATTGGGAAAGTGTGTCCCACTATTCAGCTGGATTCCGGGATGTATTTTCCGGTTGAGGCTCGTTGGGAAAGTGCGTCCCGGTCTGGGCGCTCAAACTGGGATGGATTTTCCGGATGAGGGCTTGACGGAAAATGTGTCCCGTTCCGGGCGCTAATTGTGGGATGCAGTTTCCGCTTGCGGAGTCTCCACTCAACAGAAAACCCGGGTGGCCTGTTTTTTGGCTACCCGGGTTTTTGGGTTGTCGATATGTTCGACTGGCTACTAGTGGGTCTTGCGGCGCTTGATCAGCATGATGAGGGCTATCACTACGAGCGTTGCTCCCGCTGCTGCTGCGGTGGCGACTAGGGCGAATGTTTGGTCGCCGGTGTTTGCGAGGTTCTTCGCTGTGGTCGTAGTCTTGACCTTGGTGTCGGTCTTAGCTCCGTTGTCGGACTTGGGCTTGTCCGGGTTCGTCGGGGTCTCAGGAGTCTCGGGGTCCTTTGAGCCTTCGGAATCGGTTGGGCCGGCGGTGTTTACCAGCGTATGGTCCAGGAACTTCTTGGCGCCCGCACTTGCGTGTGAGAACAGGCGGCGCGTGCGGATCGGGGTGGCGTTCACCGTTGTGGGCGCCGTCTCCTCGGCCTCGATATTCACGAGCGTCGTGCCGGTGTCGAGGCCCACGTCGTTGTATCCCACGTGGCAGTAATACTGCGCACCGTCATCGTCTGCGGTCAGGTCAATCTCGAGCTTTGAGGCCGTTCCAGCCGCGAGGTTGCCATCGGCACCCACGAGCTTAAACTCTGTCTCGCCGCGGCCCTTGCGGTACCACATATAGGTCGGTGCCAGCCCTGTTTCGCTATCGTCGACACCGAGTTGCTTCACATGGCCAATCGCCGAGAGCGTCAGGTGGCTTCCCGCCGCGCGCTCAACCGAAGAGTCGTATCCAAGATCCGACCCCTCCGCAGCATCCGCCGCAGGTCCGCTCACGGCCATCGTCATGCCATCGGGCATGGTCTTGACCGTGATGATTGCCGAGCGAATACCTGTTTCGGTCGTGGATCCATTCTTAACGGCGGCGATGGCGAATCGATACTCCGTATTGGGCTGCAGCCCATCCCACTTGAGCGAGGTCTGCGTGTTGTCGGCAATCTTCCAGCTATTGACGACCGCATCCGCCGCATTGCTCTGCAGCATGCCCACGCCGTAGCTAAAGCCACTCTTGTTTGCGAGTACATCGTCCCAGCTAAACGTAACGCTGGTCGAATCGACGGCGTTTGCCGTAAAGCCCGTCACGGCCGGCGCGTCGGGCATCTCGACGTCCTTAACGTCATAGCCCACGATCCAGAACTGGTCGGTGTCCTTGGTGCCGAGCTTGTCGCCCGAGTCTGCCTCGAACTTGTCGACATCCACCGCGTTGACGCCCAGACGCCACACAAAACCGTACTTGCCCTGCGCGGCCTCGGGCAGGTTGTCGACGGTGCCGCCGTATTCGGTCGATTCACTCGAGGAGTTACCCGTAGTAAAGCCGGCGTTGGCACCAAAGCACAGGCCGCCAAACAACTCGTGCTTTGCGAGCTTCGCGCCCATGACAACGCTGCCGTTCAGCGTCAAGCCGAGCTCGAGCTCCTGCTCCTTGCCCTCCTCGACTTCGATGGTCTGCTCAATGCTCGCCCCCGACTGCGCGGCGGCGCCGTTAAACCCATCGTGCGTGTAGGCGCGCGTTACGCCAGGCTTGCCCAGGCCAAAGGAATCCCCAACGGGAGTCTCGCCGTTGAGCGTCGTTTGATAGGTTCCGGGTTCTCCCGACCGGTTGGTCAAAAAGTAGCTGAGCGGCGTCATATTGTGCTGTTTGGCAATGCGGTCATAGGCCTCGACATTAACGACCGAGGTCTGCGCGCCGAGCGACACGGGCGCCGCCATCACGCCCTTGCCACCAGTTTCCTCATTTTCGATCTCATACTCGTAATAGACCATCGGAATCGTGTAGAGCACGGCCTTGTCACCCTCGCCGGCATGCGACTCATAGCTTACGCTTGCGCTGACCGTGCGCTCGCTCCGGTAGTCATAGCATCCCTCGGCGGCAAAATCGACTGAAGCATTCATCGCGACCAGGGGCGGACCGGTCTGCACCTCGACGGCAACGCCCAACTCGGCGCCAATGGTATAGCCCTGGGATGTCCCCGTGCCCTTTTCCTCTCCGTATGACGTGCCGCCCAACACCAGATAGCCGTATGCCTGCTCCAGATCCTCAACATAGGGCGCATCCTGCAGCACGGCAAGCACGCGCGGGTTGGTATAGACCTTGTAGCGGTCCTTGTACGTGATCTTGACGCTGTCGTTGTCGACATCGGGCAGCGCGAGCGAGATAAATGTGCCGTAGGTAGTGCCGCGACGGTTGCTCTCGCTAATCACCTGCTCCTCGCCGCGGCGCACCTTTCCGTTCTCGTCGAGCGAAAAATGCGAGGCGGTCATCCAATAGTAGTCATCGTTCTTGCGCAGGTCCTCGTCGCGGTGCTTGCCCACCACGGCGATAAAGCTCTCGTTATAGCGGTCCGAACCCGAGACGCTGCCCGCCTTGACGTCGCTGATCCACACCTGTTCTATACCCTTGTGGTCATGCTTGTTGCTGCTGTTGTATTGCTGACCGCTCATGCTCATGGTTCCGACCATGGACCCCAAGCCCTGAGCCCCGCTCTGCGCCGTGTTGCAGGCAAAGTCGCGGAACACATCGCCGCCCACGAGCACCTCGTCAACCGCCAGCTGCTCGGACAGGCCGTCAAGGTTGGCAGTGGCAAGGGCAATAGGCGCCAAGGTGCACGGATAGCGCTTATCCTGAGCGCTATCCTTCCATGCGCTGTTGGGCACATGCATCAGCCCATAGGAGGCGAGGAGCCCGTCTCTGTATTCCTTACAATCGGAAAGCTTGAACTCGCCAGACTCCGAGTCAAAATACGCGTAGCGGTACAGCGCGCCGTACAGCCCCTTGCTGCCGTCAGAAGCGCCGTAATCAAAAGCGCTGCGTTGCCAGTCATAGCCCGCAAGAATAAGGCCCGTGACGGTTTCACCCGTCTTCTTTCCTTCTTCATCGTAGGCGGCAAACGTGCCGAACGTCGCATTCGCAGCGACCATGGTCTTGCCGTTCGCGGAGAGGGAGATTGCGCCCGCGTCGCCCAGAGCATCGACATGGACGAGCGCACCCTTGGATGCATCCCACGAAAACAGCTCGCAATGCGTCGACTTATCAATATTCTTCTTGCCGTAGGGTGCCGAGACCACGATGGCGAGGTCATCGCAAAAATCGCGATCGAGGTCGCCGGCCGCTAGCGAAACGACAGGAGCTGACTGAAGCTGCGTCCAGGAGTCGTTCCCGCCCTTGTTGTGCGTGGTGTAGTCCGCGGCGTTACCGGCATCGATCTTGACGACGCTTTGCTTCCAGTTGCCGCCCTCCAAGTCATACATGTCGACTACAGCCTTGCGCACGCCGTTCTCGTCGACATAGCAGCCCGCGTAGACAAAAAGCTCGTCGACGCCGTCGCCATCGACATCGCCCGCCTCGACATCAAAGACGGCGTCGTGCTCTTGCAGGTAACCGGCATCCAGGTACTTAAAACGGCCTTCGTACATCATATTAGTGTTGACCGTCACCGGCAGGTGTGTGTCGAGAGTGCGCGTACGCCCGTTGCTAAACGAGTAGAGGACCAGCTCAACCTTTCCGGCGTATGACTTGCCGTCAATCGTCGTGGAGGAACTGTCGCCGTAGGCACGGAGCTCGGCAACGCGGCTCTTTTTGCCCGTGCTGGCGTCGCTGCAGAACTCAACACTCGTGGCGTGAATGCCCGAGAAACCGTTGTTGTCGTTGGCGAGTACTGTTGAGGACTCATTGTTGCTTAGGTACGACCAGGTGCCGCCACCGTAGTCGCTATGCTTGTAGAGATCGCTGTTCGTATCGAAGTTGTTGACGTTTTGCCAGAACTTTGCGGCGCCCCACACACTTCCATAGCCATCGGTGAGTTTGCTGCTGCCGCCAATGTCACCGCGCTCGACGTTCTCGAGCTTGTCGCGCAGAGTGTAGCGATTGCCATGGCTACCGTTAGCTGCCATATAGACCTCGCTGCGCGTGGCAAACGTCGTGGGGGTATCAGTGGAATAGGGGCCAACGGTATCGGCCGGAATGTCCTCGCTCGTGCCCAGACCCAGGGCTTGATAATCCTGCTCGGTCATATCGGTGATTGCGGGCGCGTCTGCCGCCTGGGCAACCTGGGGCGTGGCCGTGAAGCAGGCGACGCTCGTGGCGATCAACGCAGCAAGCGCCGCCGTCCCAACAAGCGGGATTTTCGACAGCCTACGGATACGGGGGTGTGGAACGTACATGAGGGACCTCGCTTTATTCGAGTGGAGTGGACTCATTTTTGCAAATGATACATCCGATGCCCGATATCACGTGTCTCATTTTCGCCAACGGCGTGTCTCATTTTTGAGAATCCGAGATGCCGCGGAAATCTTATCCCAGCTCAAAGGCCATTTCTGGGATGTATTTTCCGTCGAGTGCCTCATCGGGAAACTGCATCCCATTTCAAGCGTCGATTCTGGGACGCATTTTCCCCTTAGACCCTCAACCGGAAACCGCATCCCACTTTGAGCGCAAATTCCGGGATGCATTTTCCGCTTGAGCCTCATTGGGAAACGGCGTCCCACTTTGAGGGCTGATTGTGGGATGCATTTTCCGGTTTTGCTCTCATTGGGAAAATGCATCCCGTTTCTTGACCGAATAATGGGACGCAATTTCCCGTTGGAGCGCCTTTGGGAAAGTGTGTCCCACTTCGACCGCCCAGAGTGGGATGCACTTTCCGCAAAGCACCTCAACGGGAAACTACGTCCCATTCCAAAGGCAAATTCCGGGACGCATTTTTCGAAAGCCTGCCCATCCGGAAAGCCCGTCCCACTTTGGACGCATCCGGGCACGGAACCATCGACCTATCAGGCCTCCCATCAATAAAGAGGCGTCCTTCCGGACGGCGGGGCACGAAGTTCATCGCGAGTTCCGCACGCAAAGAAGGCCACTTAATGTGGCCTTCGTCTTGCGCAGGACTGTAGAGCAGGGAACTTCGTGCCCCGACGCCCGGGAGGACGTTTCATTTAGAAAGATGGACCGACCGCCGTCAGCGATGGGAGCTACTCCCCCAGCACGGCCTTTTTGGCGGCTGCAGCCATGTTGTCCAGATCTTCCTTGGTGGGATGGTCCTTCGCGGCAACCCAGTTGTCGAGCAGCATCTTAAATCGGGCGTTGTCGGGATCTTGCTCGAGCATGGCCTCGTAGCGCTGCTTGACCGCGGGGCCCATCTTGCCCTGGCACATCGCCCAACCCGCAAGCTCGGCATCCTCGGCCAAATTGGAGGTCACGCGATTGATAATCTGCTGATAATAGCTCTGGTCGGCGCCAAAACCGCAGGTACCAAAGAGGAAAACGCGCTTGCCGTGCAGAGCGGAGAGCAGCGCGGCAACCGAAGGCGTGCACGCGCCCTTGTCGCACCAAAAACCGACGAGCACCGTGTCGGCCGCGCAGGCGCCCTGCGCCTCGAGCGCAACCTGATCTGCATCCGCATCGTCGCTCAACGCCGCGGCATGAACAAACTCAACACCCGCAGCCTGCAGAGCGCGCTTAATCGCGCCCGAAACCATCCTGGTATTACCGCTCTTGCTGTTAACCACCAAAGAGCACGTCATAGTCACGTTGCCTCGTTTCCCCCAAAACTAAAGCCACTAATGCAATTTATTAGATGAATATCTTAGTACTAACGTGACAGATGTAAACCACCGTCTGTCGATTGATTAATTTGCCCCACGGGCTTGCTCACTGGGCAACCTGGCTGCGGTAGAGCTCGGCGTAAAAGCCCCCTGCCGCTAGCAGCTCGTCGTGCGTGCCACGCTCGATAATCTCGCCGTCGCGCATGACCAAAATGCAGTCGGCGTTGCGGATGGTGCTCAGGCGGTGCGCCACGACAAAGCTTGTGCGACCGGCCATGAGCTCGTCGAATGCCGCCTGCACCTGCAGCTCGGTGCGGGTATCGATGCTCGAGGTCGCCTCGTCCAGCAGCAAGATAGCCGGGTCGGTGAGCATGACACGCGCGATGCACAGCAGCTGTTTTTGACCCTGGCTAAACGTGCCGCCGTCCTCGCCGATGACCGTATCGTAGCCGCCTGGCAGCTGCACGATAAACTTGTGCGCATGCGCGCGCTTGGCAGCTTCGATAACCTGCTCGCGCGTGGCGTCAGGACAGCCGTAGGCGATGTTTTCCGCCACCGTGCCCTCGAACAGCCAAGTGTCCTGCAGCACCATGCCAAAGGCACGGCGCAGGCTTGCGCGCGTGTAGTCACGCGAAGACCGGCCATCGACCATGATGCGTCCGGCATCGATATCGTAAAACCGCAGCAGCAAGTTGATGAGCGTCGTCTTGCCGCAGCCCGTAGGGCCAACGAGGGCAAAGCGCATGCCGGGCTTGGCCTCGATGCAGATATCCTGCAGCAGCTTGCGGTCGGACACGTAGCTAAAGTCCACATGCTCAAAGGTCACCTCACCCTGCGGGGCGGCAAGTTCCACGGCATCCGCCGCATCGGGCTCCTGCTCGCGCGCATCGAGCAGCGCAAACATGCGGCGCGCCGAGGCATACGCCGTCTGGATCTGCGTAATGACGTTGGTGACCTCGTTGAACGGCTTGGTGTACTGGTTGGCATAGGACAGGAAAATCTGCACGCCGCCCACCGTGAGCGCAGCGGGCACGCCCGTGATCACGCCCACGCAGCCAATCACGGCGACCACGGCATAGATGATGTTGTTGATAAAGCGCGTACCGGGGTTGGAAAGCGAGCCCATAAACTGTGCGCGTTCACCTGCCGTATAGAGCTCGGCGTTGAGGGCGTCGAAGCGCGCTTGGGCGTTCGGGCCGTAGGCAAACGCATCCACCAGTTTTTGCTCGCCCACATACTCCTCGATATGACCGCCGAGTTGGCCCTGGATGCGCTGTTGAGCAGTGAAGCTCTTATTGGAAAGCTTGGCGACGGCACCAGCTGCAAAAATGGAAAGCGGCGTGACGAGTACCACCACGAGCGTCATGGTCAGGTTAATGGAGAGCATAAACGCGAGCGTGCCCACGATGGTGATAACACCGGTGAAGAGCTGCGTAAAGCCCTGCAGCAGACCGTCGCCCACCTGATCGACGTCGTTGACCACGCGGCTCATAAGGTCGCCGTGGGCATGGCTGTCGATAAAGCTGAGCGGCATGCGGCTGAGCTTATCGCTCGCCTCCACGCGCATGTCGCGCACCGTTTCGTAGGACAGGCGGTTGACGCAATAGCCCTGCAGCCACTGGAAGGCCGCAGCACCTACGACGACAATCGCGAGCTTGGTAACGAGCGGCAGCAGCGCATCGAAGTCCACCTGCCCGGCGGCGACGATCAGGTCGATGCCCTCGCCGATAAGGATAGGCGTGTAGAGCTGCAGAATCACGGAGATGGCGGCACTCACAAACGACGCAACAAACGAAATGCGATGCGGACGAACGTAGCCCATCAGACGGCGAGTCACCGCACCCACGGGATAGCGCTCGGGGTCGCCGGGCTGGCGCGGACCGTCGCCCAGGTCGTTGAGGCTATCGTTACCGGACACGTTGGCCGTCATCGTGGCGACCGAACCGGAGGAAGTGTACGGATTCATTTAGCAGCCCTCCTTTGCGCAGACGGATGCGGGGGCGGTCGGAGCGGACGCGGGCGTCGTGCTCCCCTGCTGACCCTCGAGCTCCTCGCGGCGAAGCTGCGACTGGCAAATCTCGCGGTAGAGCTGGCAGGTCGTGTAGAGCTCATCGTGCGCGCCCAGGCCCGCGACCGAACCGTGGTCAAGTACGCAGATCATATCGGCGTCGCGCACGGTCGAGACACGTTGGCTCACGATGACGGTCGTGAGCGGCAGCCCGCCCTCGGCGGCACCGCGCACACTGCGCTCGCGGATGGCATGGCGAAGCGCCGCGTCGGTCTTAAAGTCGAGCGCCGAGGCAGAATCGTCCATGATCAATATCTGAGGCGAGCCCACCAGGGCGCGCGCGATGGTCAGGCGCTGGCGTTGGCCACCGCTGAAGTTCTTACCGCCCGCCTCGACCGGGGTATCGAGCCCCTGCGGCTTGTTGCGCACGAACTCGCTCGCCTGCGCCATGTCGAGCGCCGCCCAGAGATCCTCGTCGGTCGCAGCCTCGTCGCGCCAGGTCAGGTTGCTGCGGATGGTGCCGCTCACCAGCGACGCACGCTGTGGAACGGTCGCGACCACACGGCGCAGCTGGTCGAGCGGCCAGGTGCGCACGTCGGCGCCCATCACACTCACGCTGCCGGCGCTCGCATCGTACAGGCGCGGGATAAGCGAGACGAGCGTGGACTTGCCGCTACCCGTACCGCCGATAATGCCGAGCGTCTTGCCCAGCGGGAGTTCCAGCGTCACATCGTTGACAGCATTGGCCGCGCCAGCGCCAAACGAGAAGCTCGCATGGCTCAAGCTCAGCGCGGGAACTGAAGCGACATTGCCCGGCTTGGGCAGCGCGACCGGCTGGTTGCCCTCGTCAGCGATGCTCGGCACGCAATTGAGCACCTCGTTGATACGCGACGCGCTGGCGCTCGCCTTGGTAAAGACCACGACCAGGTTGGCGACGTACACGATGGAGGTGAGCGTCTGCGTCATGTAGTTCACAAACGCCATGACCTGACCCTGCGTGAGCTCGCCCACGTTGACCTGGATGCCGCCCACCCACAGGATGGCGCACACGCCCAGGTTCATCACAAGAAACGTGACGGGATTAAGGATCGACGAGAGCTTGCCCACCGCGATGGCAGTATTGGCCTGGTCATCGGCGGCTTGGGCAAAACGCTCGCGCTCGTGGTCCTCACGCACAAAGGCGCGAACAACGCGGGCGCCCGAAAGCCCCTCGCGGCAGATAAGCGCGATGCGGTCGAGCTTTGCCTGCAGCTGCCTGTAATACGGGATACAGCGCGCCATGACAAACCAAAACACCAGGCCGATAGCGGGCGTGCAGATCAAGAAGATCATGCCGAGCTTAAGGTCGATGGCAAGGGCCGCGCACATAGAGCCCACCGCCAAGAAGGGCCAGCGGATGAGCATGCGTACGCCCAGCGCCACAGCGAGCTGCACCTGGTTGACGTCGTTGGTGATGCGGGTGATAAGCGACGGCGTGCCAAAGCGGTCGAGTTCGGCATAGCTCAACTTGTTGATGTGCTGGTAGAGCGCACCGCGGATATCGGTGCCCATGCCCTGCGAGGTGAGCGCCGCCATCTTTTGGCAGACGAGCGTAAACGAGATGCCGATCACAGCCATGGCGCCAAGCAGCATACCGTAGTGGACGACGGCGTTGACATCGTGTGCGCCAATACCCTTATCGATCATCTGGGCAATCACCAGCGGCGTCAGCAGGTCAAAGATCACTTCGATCAGCTTACACGCAGGGCCGATCACCATATACCGGCGAAACTTACCACCAAAACGCCTGAGCAGCTCAATCATGTATAGGCGCTCCCTATCATCATTCACACTCAATCCGAATCATGATAGTACGGTGAGCCCAAAAGAAGCGTAAACAACTCGTCATTTCTAATAGGATTCGGTTTCCAAAGAAGCGGAGAGGCGCGCACCCAGCCAGTGTCGGGTCGACCACTTGGTATACTTACATTAGTGCTACCAAGTTAGTCGCCGACCCTTGAAATGAGGTGCCGAGATGAACGACATTCTCGCAAGAAGAGCAAGACGAGCAACTGTGGGCATCGCCCTTTCCGCGGCACTTGTCGCGGGAATCGCCCCCGTAACGGCAATCGCGGCAGAAACCAGCGCCCCCACCGGTGCGGCCGTTTCGCAGACGAGCGCCGCCAACGGCAATTCGGGCGCCCCGCAGACAGAAGACGCGGCCGCCGCAAAAGAAAAAGCGTATGCAGCCATGCAGGAAGCGCTCAAAAACCTCGAGGCCGCAAAAAACGCCGCAAGTCCCGAGAAAATTGCGAGATTCAATGATGACATTACCCGTTTTCAAGAGTACCGCGAAAAGATGGCGGCGCAAGCCGCCGAAGGGAGGGAACTCCTTCCCACCATGCAAGCGGACGTCGATGCTGCCCAAGCCAAATACGACGGGGCCATCAACCGGGTAAGCGAGCTCCAGGCAGAATTAGAGAAGAAACATGAGATGCTTAAGACACTCGAAGCACTCGGCTACGAGGAGTTTGTCGAAACTACTAAACAGCAAATAAAGCAGTTGCACAGTGAGATCATATCGGCAAAAACGCACGTAAACTATTGCGAAACGGAGCTCCGCGAGTTCCAGTACCGCCTCAGAAGAGAGGAAAGACGAGTTAATGACTGTGAACGTGCTGTAGAGAAATATAAAGCCGATATCGACCGGTTCACAGCCTGGCGAGATGCGCTCCTCGACAATTTGAAAAAAGCGCAAACGGCCTATGACGACGCCTGCAAGGCATACGAAGAGGCAAAGGCCGCGGCAGACAAGGCCGCCTCGCCCGAGATAACGAAACCGACCGAGACAGTGCCTCCCTCCGGCTCGACGCAACCCGCCGAGGCGACACCGTCCGTTGCCTCACCTGCAACCGGCAAAGACGCCCCATCGAGCTCCACCAAGCAGGCGAACACGAGCAGCGGCAAGCAAGCAGATACGACCGCCGGCAAGCTCGCGAACACGGGCGATGCAGCGCCGAGCGCAATCGCACTCGCAGCAGTCGCCGCCGCAGGACTCGGAATAACCGCCACGGCCACACGCCGCCTCAGGAACCCAAAATAGCTGCCAGCGGTTATTGTCTTCGCCAATCCACAAGCCAAGAGACAAAAAGAGGTCCGTTTCCCCAACCCAGGGAAACGGACCTCTTTACTTGTAAAAACAGATGGTAATGCCGCCGTCTCTTGAACCACGTAGCCATCAATGCCCAGACAACACTAGCAAGCCGCGTTCCTTAAGGGATAGATTTAATGGCTGTTAATCAAGGGGTATACGCGCACGCCCGATCAATGGCGGGCAAACCGCCTGATATACTTACAGTAGTGCTACCAAGTTAGTCGCCGACCCTTGAAATGAGGTGCCGAGATGAACGACATTCTCGCAAGAAGAGCAAGACGAGCAACTGTGGGCATCGCCCTTTCCGCGGCACTTGTCGCGGGAATCGCCCCCGTAACGGCGATCGCGGCAGAAACCAGCTCCCACACCGGTGCAGTTGCCTTGCAAATGGAAGATGCGGCCGCCGCAAAAGAAAAAGCGTATGCAGCCATGCAGGAAGCGCTCAAAAACCTCGAGGCCGCAAAAGTTGCCGCAAGTCCCGAGAAACTTGCAGCAATCGATGATGACATTGCCGCTTTTCAAGAGATCTACGACATGGTGGTGACGGAAGCCGCCAAACGGAGGGAACGCCTTCCCGCCATGCAAGCGAACGTCGATGCAGCCCAAGCCAAATACGATGAGGCCCACAGCCGGACAAGCGGCCTTCAGGCAGAATTAGATAAGGCACTTGAAGCACTCGGCGACGAGGAGCCCAGCACAGCTACTAAAGAGCATATTAAGCAGTTGCGACGTGAGATCATGTCGGCAGAAAGGCGAGAGAAATCTTGTGAAGATGATCTTCACTCCTACCGACGCCGGCTCGAAAGCCAGGAAAGACAGGTTCAGGATTCCGAAAGTGAGGCGGAGGAAGCTAAAGCCCACATCGATGAGGACATAGCCAAGCGAGATGCGCTCCTCGACGATTTGAAAAAGGCGCAAACGGCCTATGACGATGCCTGCAAGGCATACGAAGAGGCAAAAGCCGCAGCAGATAAGGCCGCCTCACCCGAGATAACAAAACCCACCGAGACAACACCTCCCTCCGGCTCAGCGCAACCGACCGAGACGACACAGCCCACCGGCTCGTCCGCGACCGGCAAAAATACCCCGCCAAGCTCCACCAAGCAGGCGAACTCGAGCAGCGGCAAGCAAGCAGATACGACCGCCGGCAAGCTCGCGAACACGGGCGATGCAGCGCCGAGCGCAATCGCACTCGCAGCAGTCGCCGCCGCAGGCCTCGGAATAACCGCCACAGCCACACGCCGCCTCAAGAACTCAAAATAGCCGCCAAAGCATACTACCTTCGCCAATCCACAAACCCAGAGACAAAAAGAGGCCCGTTTCCCCAACCCAGGGAAACGGGCCTCTTTAACTGTAAAAATTCAAGCAACAGCACCGCCGCCTCTTGAACCACATAGCCTTCAATGCCCAGACAACACCAGCAAGCCGCATTCCGCAAGGGATAGATTTAATTAGATAAACGCGCCTTTACGGGTGATTTTTGAACGACGGGGCCCGACCGGCGGCGAGGTGTTTGGTAGTCGAGCGATCCCGCAGGCGAAGCCGAGGACCAGCGAGACACCAAATACCTCGCCGCCGGCCGGGCCATGTCGCGGCACCAAAAAACGCCCGTGCGCTCGATGGATTCGGATGCCCGACAGAGGCTCCTTATGGCTGCTTCCTTCCGGACCTGACCAGATTCGGAACATGTCGTCATCCGAACCCATCGAACGCGCTAGGCGCTCGGTATATCTTACCTGCTCCCGCCCGCCAGAGCAAGGTAGCTAATTTGGGACGGAGCTTTTTTGACTACTTTTGCAGCCCGATTGCCAGAGCAGCCAATGAGTAGTCAAAATAGTCCCATCCCAAAATGACCGGCTTGGTGCCGCACCACAGAAAGGGCCCATCTACTACGTTTAGGCCACAGGGGTCAACCATAGCCGACTTTTTCGAAAATCGGCAAGCTTTCTACCTGCGGTTTTGTTTTGCAAATTCCGGAATGGTCGAGGGTGGCCGGTTTAACGTAGTAGATGGCCACGTTTCGTGGCAGGCGGTCCGACCCAAGGCACAAGGCAGCCAACCTCGAATGGACATTCTCGAAGTTGCGGTGGAATACGGACTGAATTGGCACCTTAAAGGCAAAAACACTCCGTATTTCACCGCAACTTATAGGGAGATAGGCCTTAGAGGCGAGCGAGGTCGTAGGATTGGGCGGCTGCCTCGCCGGCACAGATGAGGTTGGTTGTGGCTTCTTGCGAATCGAGTGCCCGTTCCAGGTCCATGGGCTTGCGGCAAATCGGCAAAACCAAGTCAATACCCTGCCCATATACCGCGTCCAGGTTGACGGCGCGACCGCCCACGACGGCGACCACCGGCTTGCCATATCGCTTCGCACGACGAGCCACACCCACCGGTGCCTTACCGGCGGCGGATTGCTCGTCCATATTGCCCTCGCCCGTTATGACCAGGTCGACATCGCGCACGCGCTCGTCAAACCCCACGAGGTCGAGCACCGTCTCCACACCCGAGCGTAGCTCCGCGCCGAGCGCCAGCAACGCCGCGCCCAAGCCACCGGCAGCGCCCGCGCCGGGTACACCGAGCACCGAGCCAAATGTCCGTGCGCCCTCGGGTGTGCGCAACAACCCCTGGGCTCGAGCTCTGGCAATCGCCGCATCGAGCAAGCGACCGTAGCCGACCATCCAGCCGTCGTATCTGCGCAGCACCTCGACATCATCCGCCGGCAGGCCCTTCTGCCCGCCAAACACCGCCAGTGCGCCTCGACGCCCCACGAGCGGATTCTCGACATCCGAAAGCACAACGATGCGAGCATCATCCAAAGCCTGCAGCGCGGGCGCCAAATCAACGCTCGCCACCTGCTCAAGGCCGGCAAGACCGGGGGCGACATCGCAGTCCTGATCATCGACCACACGCGCGCCCAGCGCCTGCAGCATGCCGGCGCCACCGTCGTTGGTGGCGCTGCCGCCCAGACCAATATAGAGTGTCTTTGCGCCCATGCGAACCGCGCGAAGCATGAGCTCGCCCACGCCATAGGTTGTGGCCGCCAACGCCGCCGACTCCGTACAAGGCGAATACCCAATGCCGGCCGCCTCGGCCATCTCGATGACCGCGGACTTGTGCTCGACATCAACCAGCATCCGGGCAGACACGCGGTCGCCCAAGGGCCCTGCGACCTCGCAGGTTGAGAGCTCGCCACCGCAGGCGGCAACGGCATCGAGCGTTCCCTCGCCACCATCTGCCAGCGGCAATGCGCGCACCTCGGCATCGGGCCAAACGCGGCGCACGCCTTCGGCAACCGCCGCCTCCGCCTGCGCGCTCGAAACGCTGCCCTTAAAGGAGTCGATCGCCAACAGCACACGGCGGGGTCGGCGGCACGCAGGACCAAAGTCAACCGCCGTGCCAGCATCCTCACCGGCACCTGCAAGCGCTGCGGCGTGAGCGGCGTGTGCTTCAAGATCGGCCCCACAACCGCAATCAGCGCCGCCCGCTCCGCGCAGACCGCCAAAATAGCTACTCAGCAGCTCGCGGCATTCATCCGCCAGGACCCCAGCCGTCACGTTAAACCGATGATTCAGGCGCAAGTCGGCATTCAGGTCATACAGCGAACCCAGCGCGCCCGCCTTGGCATCACTCGCGCCATACACGCAGCGCCCCACGCGCGCGTTGACCATAAGGCCCGCGCACATGCAGCAGGGTTCCAACGTCACATAAACCGTACAGTCGAAAAGGCGCCAGCGGCCAAGCGCCTGGGCAGCGGCGCACACGGCCGCAAACTCGGCATGAGCCGAAGGGTCCTGGTCGAGTTCGCGCCGATTGTGCGCCCTCGCGACGATCTCACCGTCGCGCACCACTACGGCTCCGATGGGCACCTCGCCCACCGCAGCAGCGGCGCGCGCCTCCGCCAACGCCTCGCGCATGAACTTCTCGTCGATTTCGGTGATCGTCATCGTTCGCCTTCCCTGTTGCAAATTCAAAACGATGCTATCATTACGACTCACGGAGAGATGGCAGAGCGGTTGAATGCGGCGGTCTTGAAAACCGTTGAGCGCGAGAGCGTTCCGGGGGTTCGAATCCCCCTCTCTCCGCCACTCCTAGTGATGCACCGGTGTCATGGTCCGCTCAAACAACGCATCGACCACGTCGGCTATCTCAGGTCGACGTTCAAGATCGTGGCCCGATTCCCACCATATCGTGAAAAGTCGAATAATACCGCCGGCGACAAACTCAGACGTCGTCTCGAGTGACACGGGGGCCAGGGCATCCTCGGCAAGCACGTTCATCACACGCTCGCGGATGGAGCGGGCAATGCGGTCGCAAATAACGTTGGTCAACATGCCCGACATGCTGCTTGCCAAAATGTTATCCATGAGCCGCTCGTGCGTCAGAATCAAATCCATGGCATCGTCCAAAATCGCGTGCCGAAGCGCGCGCACGTCCTCGGCAGACACTGCGCCGGCCTCATCGGGCTGTTTTTGCGGCAAGCCCGACATGAGCTCATCGATATAAAAGGCAAAGTAATCGTTCTTGTCGCGAAAGTGCTTGTAGAACGTCGTGCGGCGAATCATGGCCCGGTCGCACAGCATGGCAACCGTCAGGTCCTCAAAACGATGCTCCTCGAGAAGCTCGGTGAAGGCATCGAAAAGGGCGCGGTAGGTTTTCTTAATGCGAAGGTCCACTGGTATCGCCATCCTCAGGGCAAAGACAACACTCGTCAATCTGTCGCATATCTTACACCTGTACCTCGCGCGCTTTGCCCCGGTGCCGGCCCCGCCGAAAACACAACGCTTACCGGAAAGTTCGGCACGGCAAAACGTTGCGGGTATACTAGTAGCGTTATACCAACGGCAGCTGGCGCATGCCGCCGCGGCCATTCGAAACGGAGACATCATGATTACCGTCATCATCGGCATCGTTGTTGTCATTGTGATTGTCTGCGCCATCGCCGGCATCTACAACAACATGGTCACCAAGCGTAACCGCATCGATAACGCCTGGCAGAACATCGATACGCAGCTGCAGCGCCGCAACGACCTGATCCCCAACCTGGTCGAGACCGTCAAGGGCTACGCCAAGCACGAGCAGGAGACGCTCTCCGCCGTGATCAGCGCGCGTAACACCGCCGTCAAGGCCACCACGCCCGAGGCCAAGATGGAAGCCGACAACGTGCTGACCGGTGCGCTGCGCCAGCTCTTCGCCGTAGCCGAGGCCTATCCCGATCTTAAGGCAAACACCAACTTTACGCAGCTGCAGGCATCGCTCGAGGATACCGAGAACAAGATTAGCTATGCACGCCAGAGCTACAACGACTGCGTGCTCAGCTACAACAACGCCATTCAGACGTTCCCGGCTGTCATCTTTGCCGGCATCTTCCAGTTTAAGGAGCGCCAGGGCTTCGAGGCCGCCGAAGCAGCCCGCCAGGCCCCGACCGTCAAGTTCTAACAATCACGGCCGAGTCTTAAGCCAGTTCATCAACCCTTTAGGGTCCAAGGCACAAACCTTGGGCCCTTTTCTTATCCACGCACAACGCGCGGCCAATAGACCGCGCACCATCTTTTTTCAGATTAATCATTGCCCGTTGTGACATCGCCGAACCCGCAGGGCAGAGAGCAAGTTCCCCCCCCCCCGGCGCACTCCGCAGGACGCAAGAAGCCCTCGCCGCACGAAGTGCGCAGCGAGGGCTTCTTGCATGTCCGAGGACGCGCCGGGGGGGAAACTTGCTCTCTGCCCGGATAGGTAAGACAGCTTACGCGACGGTGTAAACCCAGTTGTGCTTATCCTCGACAGCACCAGACTGGATACCAGTCAGGGTCTCGCGGAGCTTCTTCATCACAGGGCCAATCTCGGTGTAGCCAGCCGGGAAGGTCACAGTCTCGTCGGCGCCGTAAACCTTGTTGTCGATCTCGCCAACCGGGGAGATGACGGCAGCGGTGCCGCACAGGCCGCACTCCACAAAGGTGCCGGCTTTGACCTCGGCCCACTCGACGGGACGCTGGTCAACGGTCATGCCCAGGTCCTGAGCAACCTGAACGAGCGAACGACGGGTGATAGAGGGCAGGATGGAGTCAGTGTGCGACTGCGGAACGACGAGCGTGCCGTCCTCCTTCACGAACAGGACGTTGGCACCGCCGGTCTCCTCGACATAGGTGCGGGACTCGGAGTCGAGATACAGGTTCTCGGCATAGCCCTCGCGGTGAGCCTCCATCGTGGGCTTGAGGGACATGGCGTAGTTCAGGCCGGCCTTGATGTTGCCGGTGCCGTGCGGCGCGGCGCGGTCGTACTCGGAAACGCGCAGTTTAACGGGCTTGAGGCCACCCTTAAAGTACGGACCGACCGGGGTCACGAGAATGCGGAACGTGTACTCAGGAGCGGGAGCCACGCCGATCACGTCACCGGAGCCGATCATAAACGGACGCACGTACAGGGTCGCGCCGGAACCGAAGGGCGGAACCCAGGCGGCGTTGGCAGAAACGACCTGCTTGACGGCCTCAACGAACTTGTCCTTGGGGAACGGGGGCATCTCGAGGCGCTGCGCAGAGTTGTACATACGCTCGGCGTTCATATCGGGGCGGAAGCAGACGATGCTGCCGTCCTCGGCGGTGTAGGCCTTCAGGCCCTCAAAGACCTCCTGGCAGTAATGGAAGATGCCGCCGCACTCGGAGACATGCAGGGTGTGGTCGGTGGTCAGGCCGCCTTCGTCCCACTCGCCGTCCTTCCAATGGGCCTCGTAGCTGTAATCGGTCTTCATGTAGCCAAAGCCGAGGCTACCCCAATCGATATCCTTCTTCTCGACAGTCATATGTCGCTCCTTACATACACAGTTGCAAACTCGCGAACCCGCACGCAAGGACCGAGGCCGGCCGCGTCGCAACGTCGCACGCCCGGAGCGTAGAGCCGGACGGGACACGCGAACAGCGCCAAAGCCGATGGCACGTCGATTCGCATGCACGAGATTGTACTCCCCGTACGCGTCTGATAAAACGCTTTTCTTTAACTAAGTAAAGTATTTTCATTTGACCGAAGCTGAAGAGGCCCGCCACCGTAAACGGGGACGGGCCTCAACTGCACGGTTTGCGCGTTGGCTCGAGCTACGCGTTCTTTTTACCCAGCTTAGCCTTAACCAGGCCGACCACGGTCGGGATGATCGACACGGCGACAATGCCGATAATCAGCAGCTCAAAGTGCTCCTGTACAAAGGGAATGCCGCCAAAGAAGTAGCCCAGCAGCGTAAAGACCGTCGACCAGGTAATGCCGCCCAGCACGTTAAAGATGACAAAGTTGCGCCAGTGCATGCCGCCCATGCCGGCGATAAAGGGCACGAAGGTGCGGATAAACGGGAAGAAGCGGCCCAGGAAGATGGCTAGGTGACCCCACTTGTCCAAGAAATCCTCGGACTTTTTGATGCGCTCGGGCGTCATGGCCTTCACCTTGCCCGAAGCAATGATCTTTTTGCCAAAGAAGTGACCGATCATAAAGTTGCACTGATCGCCCAAGATGGCAGCGGCCCATGCGGTGGCCAGAAGCGCCACAATGTTAAAGCCGCCGTTGTGGGCAAAGAAGCCCGAGGCGAACAGCAGCGAATCGCCGGGAAGGAACGGGAAGAACACCACGCCCGTCTCGATAAAGATGATCAGGAACACACAGCCGTAGGCCATAAGCGGGCCGGCGGCGATCCAGCTGGCGATCGCAGTGCGCGGATCCTTAAGCAGCTCAGCGATAAAATTAATGAAACCCATGAAGTAAAACCTCTCAGTTGTGGGCGCGGATACGTCCAAGTTGACCAGTATACGGTTGCGGCGCCCCCTCGTGCGCAACCCCACAAAAGCATGACTCCATTACCAGCAAGTTTGCATAACTGACACCTGTCGTGCAAAGCCGCCAAGATTGTTCTTCCTAATCCCTAGCGAATCGCTATACTTTATTGAATCGCATTGCCATGGCGCTAAGGGAGGGCGGCCGGTGAGCTTTATCAATACCATTCGCGAGGACATCAAGACCGTCCAGGCGCAGGACCCCGCCGCGCAAAGCGGTCTGGTCATCTTCCTTTCCTATCCTGGCCTGCACGCCAAGTGGAACCACGTGCCCGAGCACTGGCTCTGGGAGCACGGTCATCGCTCGCTCGCCCGCGTGCTCTCGCAAATCACCCGCCACATCACCGGCGTCGAGATTCATCCCGCCGCACAAATCGGCAAGCACTTCTTTATCGACCACGCCATGGGCGTCGTCATCGGCGAGACCACCATCGTGGGCGACAACTGCGTGCTCTACCAGGGCGTCACGCTCGGCGGCACCGGCAACGAAACCGGCAAGCGCCACCCCACCCTGGGCAACAACGTCACCGTGGGCACGGGCGCCAAGGTACTCGGCAACATTCGCATCGGCAACAACGTCAAGATCGGCGGCAACTCGGTTGTCGTCAAGGACGTGCCCGACAACTGCACTGTCGTGGGCGTGCCGGGACGCATCATCAAGCGCAACGGCTGCCGCGTGTTCGAGGAGAGCTTTGACGCCAAGCAGCACCGCGAGTATATGCCCGACGATGCCGCCGAGCAGTCCGCGCTCAACCGCCAGGGCATCACCGAGAACGCCCGCCGCGTCAAGGAACTCGAGCGAGAGGTGGCCGAGCTCAAAGCCCTCGTCGCCAAGCTCGTGGACGAACGCTAGTGGCGGACGACCACCGACAACATTGACGCCAACGCAAAGGCGCGCCAAAGGATTCACCCCCGGCGCGCCTTATTTGCGATGTGGCAAAGGGACTGTCCCTTTGTCACATTATGCGAACTGACTCAGATAGAGGTCGGCGTAAGCGCCCTCGGCTGCGAGCAGCTCCTTATGCGTGCCCTGCTCGATAATGTTGCCGTGGTCCATGACCAGAATCAGGTCGGCATCCACGATCGTCGACAGGCGATGCGCGATCACAAAGCTCGTGCGCCCATGCATGAGCGCGTCCATGGCACGGCCGATGGCAAGCTCGGTGCGCGTGTCCACGCTCGACGTCGCCTCGTCCAGGATGAGAATCGCCGGGTTGTTGAGCAGCACGCGCGCAATGGTCAGCAGCTGACGCTGGCCCTGGCTGATGCTTTCGGCATCGTTGGCCACGCGCGTGTCGTAGCCCTGCGGCATGGTGCGTACAAAGAAATCGACCTGCGCGGCGCGTGCGGCGGCCACGACCTCCTCGCGCGTCGCCTCGGGGCAGCCGTAGGCGATGTTTTCGGCAATCGTGCCATCGAACAGCCAGGCGTCCTGCAGCACCATGCCAAACTGCTGGCGCAGCTCGCCGCGGTCCATGCGGCTCGTGTCCACGCCGTCGAGCGTAATACGCCCGCCGTCAATCTCGTAGAAGCGCATGAGCAGGTTAATAAGCGTGGTCTTGCCCGCGCCCGTGGTTCCCACCACGGCAATCTTCTGGCCCGGCTCGGCGGTAAACGACACATCGCGCATGAGCGGCTTGTCGGGCGCATAACCAAAGCGCACATGCTCAAAGGCGACGCGGCCCTCCACGCGACCCGGCAGCTTGGCGGCCTCGCCCGACTGCGGATCCGCCTCCATCTCGGACTCGTCGAGCAGGTCGAACACGCGCTCGGCGCTCGCCAGCGCGCTCTGTAGCGAGTTAAAGGTAAACGACAGCTGCGTCATGGGCTCGGACGCCTCATAGATAAACTGGAAGAACGCCTGGAACACGCCGACGGTCATATGCCCGGCAACCAACATGCTGCAGCCCACCAGCGCAATCACGATTTGCGCCAAGCGGCCGATAAAGCGCACCGCGGGACCGACGGCGTTAATCATAAAGTCGGCCTTGGTGCTCACGCGCGCCAGCTCCTTCGAAGCCTCGTGTACCTCGGCAGAGCTCTGGCGCTCGCGGTTAAACGCACGGATCACCAGACGGCCCGAGTAGCCTTCCTCGACCGCGCTCGTAATCTTGGACACCCACTCCTGGCGCTCGCCCGTCACATCGTGCGTGCGGCGCGACACGACCTTCGTCACCAGCAGCGAAAGTGCCGTAAAGAACAAAAAGACAAGTGTGAGCGGCACGCTAAACACGAACATCACGCTCACGGCGCCCACCACGGTACCGATCGACACCAGAAGCTGCAGCAAGCCGCGCTGCATGCTCTCGGACATCTTGTCTAAGTCGTTGGTCGCACGGCTGACGACCTCGCCGGGACGATGCGCGTCAAAGTAGGCAAGCGGCAGACGGTTGAGCTTTTGTGCGATGCGGTTGCGTAGGCGCAGGTTGAGGCGCTCGGCAACGCTCGACATCAAAAAGCTCTGGAGTGCGTAGAACGAGGCGGCGGCAGTCCAGATCATAAAGTAGATGAAGATGGTCCTACCACAGTTCTCCCAGGTAATGCTGAAGGTTGTGTTGTTGGCAAACGCCAGCTTCATGTGCCCCCACAGCTCATCGATGACGCGGGCGCTGTAAGCCGGCGCCGCGGTGTTAAAGATGACATAGAACACGATGCTCGCGAACACAATATAAAAGCGCCAATGGTCGCCGGCGGCCTCGCTCCACAGGCGGCGCACCGTCGCCCAGGTGTCGCGGGGCGTCTCGTCCTCGTCCTCGTCGTCAACGTCGCGCATGCGCTCCGCCTCGGCGCGGGCGCGCTCGTCCTCGGCGCGCTCATTTTCCTCGTAGAGTGCCTGGCGGCGAGCCTCGCGCTCCGTCGCTGCCTTGGCGGCTTCGTCCAGGTCGGGCGTGGCGCCCGTCTCCTCGACTACCTCTGTAACCGCGGCGCCATCGGCGACGCCCTGCTTCTTGAGCTCCTCGGACATGCTACTCACCTCCCTTCATCTGCGATTCCGCGATAGCGCGGTACACCTCGCAGGTTTCCATGAGCTCGTCGTGCGTGCCTAGGCCCACAATCTCGCCGTCTTTGAGCACCACGATCTGATCGGCATGCAAAATAGTCGAGATGCGCTGGGCGATGATGAGCACCGCGGCATCGCGCGTCTCGTCCTGCAGCGCATGGCGCAGGGCGGCATCGGTCTTAAAGTCCAGGGCCGAAAAACTGTCATCGAAGATATATAGATCGGCATGCTTCATGAGCGCACGGGCAATGGCCAGGCGCTGACGCTGACCGCCAGAGAAGTTCGTACCGCCCTGGGATACCGGTGTATCGAGCCCCTGCGGCTGATCGAGCACAAAGGTGCTCTGGGCAACCTCCAGCGCATGGAGCATGTCAGCCTCGGTCGCGCCTTCGTTGCCAAAGCGCAGGTTGCTTGCAACGGTGCCCGAGAACAGCCACGCCTTCTGCGGCACATAGGCGATACGCCCGCGGATGTCGTCTTGCGAAAGGTCGCGCAGGTCGACGCCGTTCAGGCGAATGGCGCCCTTCGTGGCATCGTGGAAGCGAAGCAAGAGCTTGGCCACCGTCGACTTGCCCGAACCCGTCGAGCCTACAATCGCCGTGGTCTGGCCACGGCGGCAGGCAAAACTCAGGTTGCACAGGGTGTCCTCGTCGGCATCGTCAAAACGGAACGACATATGGTCGAACACGGCAACCGCATCGGCACCGTCAACAGGCTCCGCCACGCACGTATCCAGCGTAGCCTTGCCGTCCACAATGCTCGGCTCGATTTCGAGCACCTGTTGCGCGCGGTTGAGGCACGCCGCAGCGCGCGGAAGCGTCAGAATCACCATCTGCGCCATCATCACAAAGAACAGGATCAAGATCGCGTATTCCAACACGGCCGAGATGCTGCCGATTTGCATGGCGTGGACGCCCACGCGGTTGCCACCCACCCACAGCACCGCCACCTCGGCGATATTCATCAAAAAGAAGCTGGAGCTGTCGAGACCCACAAACAGGTGATTGACCTTGATGGCGTTGGCCGCGTAATCGCTAAACACCTCGTCCAGGCGCTGCTCCTCGTGGCGCTCCTTGTTAAATGCGCGGATGACGCGCACGCCCACGATGTTCTCGCGCAGCACCACGTTCATGCGGTCGATAAAGCTCTGCAGGCGCATAAAGATCGGCGCGGCGTTGGCAACGGTAAAGACCGCCGCCACCAGCACGATCGCAACGACTACGCCCAGCAGCGTGCCCATGGCGGGATCGATGAACCAAGCAAAAATGATGCCTGCCACGGCCAAGAACGGCACCGGCAGCACCAGCTGAATCGTCTGAAGGACAGCTTGCTGAATCACGTTGATGTCGTTGAGCGAGCGCGTGATCATCGAACCCGTGCCAAAGCGTTCAAAGTCGCTAGCGGACAGCTCGAGCGACTTGTCGTACACGGCATTGCGGATATCGCAGGCCACGTTGGCGGCCAGGCGCGCCGAAAGATAGCAGCCCAGCACCGTGCCGCCGCTGGCCATGCCGGTCGCGATAAGCATGTACAGGCCGTTGCGTAAAATATAGTCGATATCGCCCGTGGTAATACCGGTGTTGACCATGTTCGCCAGCATCGTGGGAACCAACAGCGTGCCGACGTTATCTATCAGCACCGCAAACAGCGTCACCGCAATCAGACCGCGGTACGGCCTCATAAACCTCATTAAGAGTCGCATGTGTCCCCCTCGCCCTTATCGTCAGCCTCGTTCTCGGCGGCCACTTGCCGTTTAAATGCCTCGCACTCTTCGTTAAGAACATGGGAGAACTTACCGACCAAGCGCATGATCTCGCGCTGTTCCCACGGCTCGAGTGCCTCGAATGCCTGTTGCTCGGCTTTTTGCGCCGGCAACGCGTAGCGCTTGGCAAACCGCACGCCTTCTTCGGTCAGTCGCACAACCTTGTTCTTACGACTGCCCTCGGCAAACTCCAACGTCGCAAGCCCTCGCGCCCTAAGCGTCTTAATCGCCGAATTGATGGTCTGTTTGCTGTAGAACCATTCACTCGTCAGCCGACTCACGGCAACGCTGCCGCCCGCTGCACTCGTGTCGACGAGCATCCAGTAGGCGCAGTCCGAAAGACCGCAGGTGCGTGCGAACTCCGAATAGATACGGACAAGCCCGTTGAGCATCCGGTCGAAATCGACCGGGCTAACTGCACTATTCATCTCTCCCACCATTCGATAGTCCGAGTTTTGACCAATTCATATCTCTACATTAGTCCGAGTTTTGACTATCGTCAACAAGTTCGTTGTTTATGGTCGGCTCTTCATAAGCATATCGACAAAAAAGACCGCCGGCGCGGGGGGCGGCGCCGGCGGTTGCGAGAGAATATCAAGTGTTGGCTGTTAAGCAGCGACGGCCTCGTAGACCGTGGCGCCCGAGAAGCTGTCGTGCAGGCTCTTGCCGCAGATCCACGGCAGTTCGACGACCTCGCAGACCGTGTTGACCAGCTCGGAGCAGTCAGTAAAGTGGCCCTTATCGTTGAGGGCCTCGCAATCCTGAACACGCCAATAGCCATCGGTGTGCGTGATGTAGTACTCGTGATCGTTAATCGACACAAAAGCGCGCGTCTTGGAACGCAGCAGCTTCAGAAATCCTTCGAAGTCGGTCTCGACGACATCTCCAGCCTGGAACATGATTTACCTCCTGGCCCGGCGCCACCATGGCGCGTTGATAAACGTTGGTGCTCCTTTAGTAAAACCTTTATCAGAGCTTATGCGCACATCATTTAGGCAAGTGGTAAAAAACCGCAGGGTAGACGGGATAAAACGTTTAACCATCCCATTGGTTTGTCACATTCTGAAGGTACTTTTATGCAAACCTATTTTCCCAATTGGAATCTATCCTTTTGGCCGGGCAATTGACCGTCTATCGTTTGAGCCCGACGGGTATGAACGGGGCATCTGCAACGCCACCGCAAGGAGACACCATGGAGACTATCGAAGCACTCATTCACCGCCGCAGCTGCCGCAACTACAGCGATCGTCCCGTCGAGGCCGAAAAGCTTGCACGTATTATCGAAGCCGGCCAATATGCACCGAGCGGCATGGGCCGCCAGCCGGTGACGTTTGTCGCCGTCACCGACCCCGCGACCGTCGAGCGTCTCTCACAGCTCAACGCCCAGGTCATGGGCAGCAACAGCGACCCCTTCTATGGCGCCAAGACCGTTGTGGTGGTGCTGGTTGACCGCAGCGTGCCCACACACCTGGAAGACGGCTCGCTCGCCATGGGCAACCTGCTCAATGCTGCCTATGCGCTGGGTGTCGGTTCGTGCTGGATTCACCGCGCGCATGAGGTCTTTGACTCGCCCGAGGGTCTGGAGCTGCTGGCCAGCTGGGGCCTGCCCGCCGACGGCAGCCTGCGCGGTGTCGGTAACTGCATTCTGGGCTATGCCGAGGATACGCTTCCCGAGCCCAAACCCCGCCGCGACAACATCATCTACGTAAGGTAATTAGTTCCGCCGTTCTACCGAACGGCGGACCCGCTGAAAGGCCCCGTCCAAAATTTGCTACCCCACTCGCAACTTATATTGACGTCGCCGTTGTCGTCGTTTCGTTCGTGTGAGTCGTTTCGGCACCGTCGCCTTGTTCGTCCTCGTCCTTTTGCGCATCGGCGATGGTGGAGGCCGCCGCGACGATGCCGCGCTGGGGCGCGACGCCTGTCTGGGTCTGCGCGCCCTCGACAACTTCTGTGCCTGCATGCGCGAGCTCGGGCGATTTAAACACTGCGTCCAAGTTGGCGCCACCGCCGGCGTAGCCAAGCGCAGCGAGTGCGATGACGATCACTGCAACGACGACCGCGATCGGAACATAACGGTGCCAACCAGCCGGATTGAGTCCGCTGCGGCGAGCCGCCCCGCGGCTAATATAACCGAGCGTTCCGTCGTGCTTGAGCTTTGAGCCCACCACGCGTTTGCGGCCCCACAGTGAGGACTCTGCCTGCATTGCCAAGCGGGCGCTTGCCGAAGGATAGCCGTATTTAGTGCGCTTGAACGAGCCATCAAACCCCGAGGCGTGTTTACCCCACGTCACCGATGTCGTGCGTCGGTTGACCGGCGCGGCACTCCGCCTTCTGCGGCTCGGTTTTGAAGTCTCAGCCATATGCCCTCGCACGCCGTAACCAAATCGAAACAATAACGCTTTGGACTGTAGCACACGCGTCGCGCGCGGTCACGGGCGCCTCGCTCAACGGTTATCGTCCTTCAGCAAGCGCCACAGCGTTGTACGGCTTATGCCCAGCACCTCCGCCGCACGGGTTCGGTTGCCGTGGAGATGGTCTACAACCAGATGCGCGATATCTCGCTCGGTATCGGCCAGCGGTCGCAGGATATACAGGTCGCTTTCGAGTGTCGGGGCGCCAAAGGTTGCGGTCTTAATCACGTCCTCTTGGGCGAGCACTTCCTCCGCCACAGCGCGGTCCACCGTGCCCGCCCCCACCAATATATACAGTCGTTCCGAGACCTCGCGGAGCTGCAGATAGTTGCGCGGCCAGCGGTAAGCATCGAGCGTCTTCGTCGCCGTGGCAGACAGCGTGGGCGCTGCCGTCCCAAATGCATCAGCGAGATATTCCAAATAGCGCGCAGCCTTCGTCGACGCGGCTCCCTGCTCGGCGATTGCCGGCGCCACGCTCACCGCACAGGCGAAGCGCTCGGTCACAAAGGCGGCTTGATCACTTTCGCTGCCGCCCGGCATGTCATTCGCCGTCAGCACCACATGGCAGCGCGTCGCCAACGCGGTGTCAGCCATCGTGGAAACGAGCTCGCGAAGGCGCTGGGGACCAACCGCATTCCAGCCCTCAATGCAAAGTGTCAGCCCCGTTTGGAACAGCGGCGATTCGGAGCTTTTGAGCACATGGCGCCAACCGCGATCGGTGAGTTCATCGAGCGCGACGGAAACAAAGGGCTGATCGGCAAAAGGACCGTCCAGATAGAGGCGCTTGGAGATCTCGACCTGACCCGCTCCCAGCTCACCCTCGAGCATAAGGGGCACACCGCGCGCGTAGCTCTCGGCAACCGGTGCAGCCACCGCAGCGGCACCCTCAACGATGCCGTACGCACTCGATTCGTAGCGGGCCTCAACTTCGTCGGCGTTGAGCCACTCGATGCCCGCATGCGCCGCGGCGCCGCGCACCTCGCGGACCACGACGACCCAAAGGCCCCCGCCCTCTTTGTCGGTGGGGCGAACGGTCAGGCTCAGGCGCGTACCCGCACGCCCCATAACCAGACGCGCGCCGTCTCCTATACGGTCGAGGCGCTCAGCGACAAAAGCCGCCACATCCCGCTCGAGCGCCGCGTCATTCATGGTCGAGATCGCGACGTCCCCACGCGCATCGATTGCCAATGCCGAGGCCCCGGCAGCAGCCAGGGCCTCGGTCAAGATGTTCAGCCTGGCATCGCTATCCATGATTTGCCCCTGTCCGCAGCGACGTGCAACCGCCGACGGTCGCACGACCGAGTGTTTCAAAATTGAACGATATTGCTCATCAAACACTATAGGGCAGAAAGCGCCGTCCTGCGAGTATAGGTGTTGCCCCGCATCGCCATCCTGGCGGGGCGATAAGAGCTCTTCGGGACTTATAAACCTGCGGACAAGCCATACCCGCAAGAGCTCCTATCGCTCCACCGTGAGAATGCGCTCACCAGCACGCAGCACGCAAACAAGCTACTTCTCTACCAGATTCCCAGCACGTGTTGCATTCCCAAACTCATGCACGCAATGCCAATCCAGCAGCAAAAGCCCAGCGCGATGGGCTTGCCGCCCTTTTTGACCAGCTCGACGATATCGGTATTAAAGCCAATTGCCGCCATGGCCATCACAATAAAGAACTTCGACAGCTCCTTGATGGGCGCCGTGATGGACGCGGGAAGCTGAAGCACCGTGGTGATCACGCTCGCCAGCACAAAGAACAGCACAAACATGGGAAACGCGCGTTTAAGCGAGAACGTGCTCTTAGCGTCGCCGCCGGACTTGCGTGCCAGATGCATCTGCCAGCATGCGAGGACCAACGTGATGGGAATAATGGCAAGCGTCCTGGTGAGCTTGACCACTGTGGCGCTCTCGAGCACATTGGCGCCGGGATGCATGCTGTCCCAAGCGCTCGCCGCAGCCGTTACGGACGAGGTGTCGTTGATGGCGGTGCCGGCAAACAGGCCAAAGCCCTCGTTGGTCAGCCCGAGCATGCCGCCGAGCGTTGGAAACACGAGCGCCGCGATAACGTTAAACAGGAAGATAACCGAAATAGCCTGGGCAATCTCGCGATCGTCGGCATCGATGACAGGTGCGGTCGCGGCGATGGCAGAACCGCCGCAAATCGACGAACCCACGCCCACAAGCGTCGCGATCTTACCCGGCACGTTCATAACGCGGCAGAGCACAAAGGCGATAACAAGCGAGGTCGAGATTGTCGCCACGATAATCGGCAGCGACTGGGCGCCCTTGGACAGAATCTGGGAGAGGTTCATGCCAAAGCCAAGCAGGATAACCGCGTACTGCAAGACTTTTTTGGACGTATAGGTGACGCCGGCGGCGAGCTGTTCGCGACGATTCTTGGGAAAGACGAGCGCCAGGACCATGCCAAAGAGGATGGCGAATACCGGACCGCCGGCCACCTCAACCTGTTTGCCGAGCAACGTCGCGGGAATGGCGATGATCAGGCAGAACAAGACGCCTTTCCAGCGCTCGCGTACGATATTTGCCAGTTGCATATGGGATTCCTTCTTTCTATTTCACGTTTGCGACGGCTTATGATACGGCAACATTGAGCGCAGCCTTGCGCAAACACAGACTAAGGTGCCGCAATAGTTCTCAGGCAAGAGCCGAATTACCCACCGCGGAGAGCTGATTCGCGGCATAATTAACAACTGACATATGAGTTTGATAGAACAGTTGCGAGGCGCTATGGAAGAATCGATGCACGTCGGCGAGCAGGAAACGAGCCTACAGGACCAGTCCTACCACACCATTCGACGCAAAATCGTCTACCTGGACTACAAGCCGGGCGAAAAGCTGGGCGTCAAGCAGCTTTGCGATGACCTGGACATGGGTCGCACGCCCGTGCGCGAGGCACTGGTGCGTCTGGCGCAAGAGGGCCTGGTGCGCACCGTGCCCCAAAGCGGCACCTACGTCTCACCCATCAACCTCACCCTTGCCGAGAGTGCCTGTTACATCCGCGAACATCTGGAAAAGCAGGTGATCGTGGAATGCTGTGCACGCGCCACGTCGGCCGGCATCGAGCAGCTCGACCGCGCCATCGCGCTGCAGGAAAAGGCCATGGCCGAAGAGGATCGCATCGGCTTCTTTTTGAGCGACAACCTCATGCATCACATGATTTTTAGCATCGCATGTCGCAGCACCGTGTGGTCGTGGCTCGAAGAGACCAATGCCGACCTGGAGCGCTTCCGCTGGCTGCGCGCCGCCACGCAGGTTCTCGACAATCAGGACATCGTGAACGAGCACAAGCAGATTCGCCGCGCTATCGCCGGTCGCGACCCCATCGAAGCGAGCTTTTTGGTCAGCAAGCACCTGCATATGATGTTCCGCAACCAGACCGAGGTTCTGGACCAGTTCCCCGAGTACTTCGAGACCAGCAAGCTCCGCTAACCTGCCAAAAAGGGACAGGTTCATTTTGGCAGGTTTTATCTGGGCAAATGCAGAAAAGGCCCGGCTCCGTCTTGATGCGGAGCCGGGCCTTAGTCGCTAGAACGGCGGAACCAACTATTCCACGGTCACGCTCTTGGCGAGGTTTCGGGGCTGATCGACATCGCAGCCGCGCAGGATGGCGACCTCGCGGGCGAGCAGCTGCAGCGGGACGCTCGCCGTGATGGGGCTGAACACGTCGCGGACTGCTGGCACGCGGATGATGCAGTCGGCGATCTTGTTGATCTCCTCGTCGCCCTCGGTGGCAACGACGATGACCTTGGCGCCGCGCGCCTTGCACTCCATGAGGTTCGACACGGTCTTGTCGTAGGTGGCACTCTTGGTGGCCACAGCGATGACAGGGAAGCCCGGGTCGATCAAGGCAATGGGGCCGTGCTTCATCTCACCGGCGGCGTAGGCCTCGGCGTGCAGGTAGCTGACCTCCTTGAGCTTGAGCGCACCTTCGTAGGAAATAGCGGCGCCCATGCCGCGACCCACGAACAGTGCGGACTGCGCGTCCTTGCACAGCAGGGCGGCCTCATGCACGGCCTCGGTTTGGGTATCCAAAATCCACTGGATCTGCTCGGCCGTATCGGAAAGCTCGCGGAACAGCATGCGCGCCTGCTTGGTGGTCAGACGGTACTTGACCTGCGCCAACAGCAAAGCCAGCAGCGTGAGGCTCACGACCTGGCCGATGAAGCTCTTGGTCGAGGCGACCGCGATCTCCTTGTTGGCCTTGGTGTAGATGACGCCGTCACTCTCACGCGCCACGGGGCTGCCCACCACGTTGGTGATGCCGAAGACCTTGGCACCCTTAATGCGCGCGTCTCGAATGGCGGCAAGGGTATCGGCCGTCTCGCCCGACTGGGACACGGCCACGACGAGCGTCGTCGGCGTGATGATGGGATTGCGATAACGGAACTCGCTGGCCGCCTCCACCTCGGTGGGGATGCGAGCCCAGCCCTCGATGAGATTCTTAGCAATGAGGCCAGCGTGATAGCTGGTGCCGCAAGCGATCACGTAGACGCGGTCGATGTCGTTGAGCTCCTCGAGCGAAAGGCCCAGCTCGTCGATGTCGAGCTCGCCGGCCGGCGTCATACGACCGACCAGCGTGTCGCGCACGACGCGCGGCTGCTCGTGAATCTCCTTGAGCATAAAGTCGGGATAACCGCCCTTTTCTGCCATGTCCAGGTCCCAGTCGATGTGGGTGACCTTGGGCTCGATAACGTTGCCGGCCTCGTCGGTGTACTCGACGCCTGCGGGCGTGAGCTTGGCAAACTGACCGTCCTCGAGCACCACGACGTCGCGGGTTGCGTCGATGAGCGCGATGACGTCGGAGGCGACATAGGCGCCGGTCTCGCCCGCGCCGACCACGATCGGGGAATCCTTGCGGGCCACGGCGATCACGCCGGGCTCGTCAGCGCACACGGCGGCCAGACCATAGGCACCGACCACGTGGGTGCAAGCCTCGCGCACGGAGGCCATCAGGTCGTGCGTCTCGGCATAAGCCTCTTCGATCAGATGCGCGAAGACCTCGGTATCGGTCTCGCTCTTAAAGTGGTGGCCGCGGCCCTCCAGCTCTTCGCGCAGCTCGGCGAAGTTCTCGATGATGCCGTTGTGGACGATGGCGATACGACCGTCGCAGCTGGTGTGGGGGTGAGCGTTAACGACGGAGGGCTTGCCGTGGGTGGCCCAACGGGTGTGGCCGATACCGCAGGTAGCGTCGCTGTCGATATTGGAAAGCTCGCTCTCCAAGCCCGCGACCTTACCCACGCGGCGGATGACATCGAGGTGCGCCGCGGCGCCCTCGCCCACCTCGAGCGCGACGCCCGAGGAGTCATAGCCGCGATACTCCATACGCTTGAGGCCTGTGACCAGGATGTTCTTTGCAATATCAGAGCCGGTGTAGCCGACAATTCCGCACATAGGATAAATCCCTTCGTCCGCTTGACTGCAAAACGTCCACGCACAGGGGGCGCTGAGACGCATAACGTTCGAGTATTGTACTCACGCAAACGCAAGCTGATATACCAGAAGTGGTATCTCAACTTAGATACCACTCGATGCACACACGTCCAGCCGGTCCAAACCACCACAAAGGTTCACTGCCCCCTTCGTGGTGGTCGCGCTGGCAACGGCGTTTCCCCAGATAAACCTGCCAAAATAAACCTGTCCCTTTTTGGTAGGTTTGGGATGCTACAATCTGGCTTGTACTTGAAACGCATCAAAGGGGCCGCTATGGCAAAGGTAAAAATCAGCGACGTCGCGCGCGAGGCCGGAGTTTCGTTGGGCACGGTCTCCAACGCGCTCAACCACCCCGAAAAGCTGCGCCCCGAGACCCTCAAGCTCATCAACGAGACCATCAATCGCCTTGGCTACCTGCCCAATCAAAGCGCCCGTCAGCTCGCGGGCGGCGCCACCAAGTCCTTTGGCCTGGTGCTCCCCCGTCTCGATCACGGCTTTTCGCTCCAAATCGCCAGCGGCGCCCACAACGAGGCCCGCAAGCACGGCTACGACTTGCTCATCGCCAACGCCGATAACGACGATATTCTCGAGGACCATTACCTGCGCTATTTTATGGGCACGCAGATGTCCGGCGTCATGGTTCAGCCCATGGCGTCCCCCGACTGGCACCCGGCCATGACTAAAATGCCCGTGCCGATCGTCCATCTGGACATCCATTGCTCCGAGCCCGGCTACTACGTGGCTGCCGACAACGAAGCCCAAGGTCGCATCATCGCCGAGCTCGCCATTGCCCGCGGTGCACGCCATATCACCGTTGTGGGTAGAGCAGCATTTATGCAACTCACCCTGCGCGTCCTTGGCATTCATAAGGCGCTCGCCCTGCACCCCGATATCAAGATCGAAGTCATCGACGCCGGCGAATGGAATACCGCTGCCGACGGCTACGGCATCGGTGCCCAAATCGCCGAGCGCCCCGCGGACGAACGTCCCGATTTTGTCGTCGGCCTGACCGATGTGTTGGCCTCGGGCGTCGTTTCGGCACTGGTCGACAAGGGCATCTCTGTCCCCGGGCAAGTACGCGTAGCAGGCTGCGATGGCAACCCGCTCGCTTGGAGCGGATCGGTCCCGCTCACTACGGTAGCGCCCCCGGGCTACGAGATTGGCCGCAAGGGCGTTCAATTGCTCATGGAGCAAATCGAGAACAAGGTCCCGACAAAGACCAAGCATATCCACGTCAGCTCTGCCGCGCGCACCGTCACCGCGGTCACGGCCATCGAGGACATCAACCGCCAAGAACTCGTGCGGCCGTTCCTGCTGGAACGCGCCAGCACCCAGGCAAGCAGCCAGACCGACGCCACGGCCATCAACCTCGGTGCGTATCTATAGCACGCCCGCAAGTATGCTAAGTCGCCGCTCAAGCAAAAGGGGCCCGACCATTGCCGGACCCCTTTTGCTTGAGCGCAAACGTGGGCAATTGCTCGTTTCAACACCGCAATTGTCTAGCGCACGGCCTTGACCGCCGCCGCCAGATCGAACAGCGTATCGAGCACGGCCTCGCAGCCATCCACCACGTCCTGCGGCAGCGGCACGATATCGGGGACGGCGAAGACATGGCATCCGGCCGTGATGCCCGAGACGCAGCCGTTGCGCGAATCCTCGACCACGGCACATTCCTCGGGAGCAAAGCCCGCGCGCTCGCAGGCGAGCAGATACATCTCGGGGTCGGGCTTGCCGTGCACGACGTCCTCGCCACACGTTACCGTTTCAAACTTGTCAAAAAGACCGACCATCTTAAGGTTGCGCTCGGCCGTAACGAGGCGCGACGACGTCGCTAGGCCCACGTGATAGCCCGCAGCTAGCAGCTCGTCTAGGCACTCGGCGGCGCCGGCCTTAAGTTCCAGTTCGGTCTTGACCATCTCGTCGCGAATCTCCTTGTGGCGACGATAGATCGCCTCGGTGGTTTCGTGGCTGCCATAATGCTTATCGAGGATGTCCATAACATCGGGCAGCGTGCGGCCGATAAACTGATGGATCAGCGCTTCATCAATCGCGAGCCCCAGCTCAGCGGCGCCTGCCTTCCAGGCCTTAATCCCCAAACGCTCGGTGTCGACCAGCGTTCCGTCCATGTCAAAAATAACAGCCTTGATCATATCGGCCCCCTCACCGGATTGTGTTACTGTCACTCTACCGCACTTTACAAACTTGTATATAACGTATATAGCATATTGCACTTTCGTTACATAGATAGAAGACTTATGGCAAGTAACGCATTAGGATTATAGTTTTCGACCGAGTACTCAACGATAAGGATCGTTTCATGATTTTAGACACCACGGCACCCGCAGAGGAGCTTCAAGACAAGCTATCGGCGCTCGAACAGCTGCTTTTGGCATACGGGCGCGTGGCTATCGGGTTTTCCGGTGGCGTCGACAGCAGCTTTTTGGCCGCCGTATGCGCCCGCATCATGCCTACCGATACCCTCCTCGTCCATCTCACTACGCCGCTCATCGGCACGCCCGAGCAGGCTTCGTTTGAGCAGTCCGTTGATGGGCAGGCCAATGAGGGGCCGCATTTTAAGCTCCCCGTGCTCAATCTTTCGGTTGATCAGCTGCAGCTCCCCCAAGTAGCCTGCAACGATGCCAATCGCTGCTACCACTGCAAGCACGCCGGCTTTACCGCCATCGTCAACCACGCCAAGTCGCTCGGCTTTCCCACCGTCATCGATGGCAGCAATGCAAGCGATCGCGGTGACTACCGCCCCGGCATGCGTGCGGCAGAAGAGCTCGGCGTACGCTCACCCCTTATGGAGGTCGGCTTTACCAAGGACGAAGAGCGCGAGCTGCTGCGCGCATGGGGTTATCCCGTTTGGAACCTGCCGGCGGGAGCATGTCTTGCCACGCGCGTCCCCACGGGCGAGGAGCTTACGCGCGAGAAGGTCTCCCTGATTCGCGCCTGCGAGGATTACCTGCACGATCTTGATCTGGCACAGGTACGCGCGCGCTTGGTCGGCGGCTGCATGCATATCGAGGCCGCACCCGCAGATGTCGCCAAGATTGCCACCCTCGGCGGTGCCGCCGTCGACGACAAGGGCAAGACCCCGCTGCCCGCCGTTATCGAGTCCGCGCTGCGCGAGCTGGGCTGCGACCATATCTCCCCCGAGGTCACCCCCTACATTCACGGCAACATGAACCTTTAGGTTACGCCGTTTTACAAACGGCGTAACTGCTCGGCGCTGCGCGGGCCCCGGGCACGGCAATCTGACGTTCAACTTCACGGGCGCGACCAAAAGGTCAGCGCCCGCTTGTTTCACGTCACCTTACCGCACCCGGAGCCCGCTCGCTCGCATATGCTCAACCTGCACTGCGTTAACTGACCTGCCAATAAGGGACAGATTTATTTTGGCAGGTTTTATCTGGGGAAATATCGCGAGGCAGTCGCCCCCCCCTAGCACCCATCTCACTTCGAGAGACACAAGAGGGGCGACTCGCCTGCATCTACTTCTTCCGATAGCGGCGGTTGCGGCTCGTCGACGAACCCATTACTTCGATGAGTCCTTTATCCTCCATTTTTGGCAGATGGTAGCGGACGGACGAATTTTGGCATTCCGTCTCTCTAAAACAATAGATTTATCTCTCTAATGTTTCGTATATCTCTCTAACTTTAGAGAGATAAGCGCCTTGTTTTAGAGAGACATTTAGAGAGATGTATCGAATTCACTGTTAGATTGCCCAATGTTATCTCTTTAACTAGCTTTCTCTTTAGAGAGACATTTAGAGAGACGAGCGCAATCTCAACGGGATCGGTGCTCGCGCGCACCTTGTCACGGAAGCCGACGTCCATCAGCATCACGGCAGCCTTGGAGAGCAGACGCAGGTGCGTAGTTCCGGCCTCGCCGGCGGGCACGTACAGCGCGAGCGCAACATCGACGGGCACCCCATCGAAGCTCGGCCATTCAACGGGCTCGGTCAGTTTAAGCACGGCAACGCCCGGCGTGTGGATCGCGTCGCTTTTGGCATGCGGAACGGCAAAACCGGCGACAAGGCCGGTCTCGGCCTCGTTCTCGCGAGCAATGAAGGCGGCCTCTACGGCAGATGCGTCATCGGCAAAGCCGAGCTCGATGGCCTGCTCGGACAAATAATGTAGGGCGTCCTCGCGCGAGGCGGCGGTATACCCGATTGTCACTTGGTTGGCAGATACAAATCCCATGGAAACCTTCCTTACAACACGGACCTGACCGCAGCTTCGATGCCGTCGGCGTCCAAACCGTACTTGTGCAGCAAATCGACCGCAGGGCCGGACTCGCCATACACATCGCGCACGCCGACGCGTCGCATCGGCACCGGATGCTGCTCTGCGAGCACCGAGGCCACAGCCTCGCCAAGACCACCGATAATCGAATGCTCCTCGGCGGTGACCACGCGACCAGTCTTCTTGGCGCTGGCAACTACCAGGCGCTCATCAAGCGGCTTAATCGTGTGCATGTTGATGACCTCGGCATCGATACCATCGGCAGCGAGCGCCTCGGCAGCCTCAAGCGCCTCGGCGACCATAAGGCCACAAGCGATGATGGTCACATCGGACCCCTCGCGCACGACCACGCCGCGACCAATCTTGAACTCATAGTCCTCGTGATCGTTGATGACCGGTGTTGCCAGGCGGCCGAAGCGCATGTAAACCGGCCCCTCAAACTCATAGGCGGCGCGCACGCAAGCGCGAGCCTCGATGTCATCGGCGGGAACGATTACCGTCATACCCGGGATCGTGCGCATGAGCGCGATGTCCTCGCAGCACTGATGCGTGGCGCCGTCTTCACCGACCGAGATACCCGCATGCGTGGCACCGATTTTGACGTTGAGGTGCGGATAGCCAATGGAATTACGCACTTGTTCGTACGCGCGACCGGCGGCAAACATCGCAAAGGTGCTCGCAAAGGCGACGTGGCCCGTGGTCGCGATGCCGGCGGCGAGCCCCATCAGGTTGCTCTCGGCAATGCCGGCGTCGTAGAAGCGCTCAGGGTGCGCAGCCTTAAACTTACCGGTCTGCGTGGCGGCGGCCAGGTCGGCATCGAGAACCACAAAGTCATCGCGCTCATTGCCCAGCTCGACAAGTGCCTCGCCATAGCTAACGCGCGTGGCGACTTTCTTGACGTCTGCCATTAGAGCTCCTCCCCTGCCGCTGCGAGCTCGGCCATGGCCTGCTCAAACTGTTCATCGTTGGGTGCCTTGCCGTGCCAGCCCACCTGGTTTTCCATAAAGGAGACGCCCTTGCCCTTCACCGTCTCGGCGATAATGGCCACGGGCGAGTCGCTCACTTTGCGGGCCTCGGCAAAGGCGGCGGCAATCTGCGCCATGTCGTTACCGTCGGCGAGCTCGATCACATGCCACTTAAAGGCGCGGAACTTGTCAGCGAGCGGCATGGCCGAGTTAACTTCATCGATCGTGCCGTCAATCTGCAAGCCGTTGTGGTCGACGACGGCAACAAGATTGTCGAGCGCATGGTTGCCGGCAAACATGGCCGCCTCCCACACCTGGCCCTCCTCGCACTCGCCGTCGCCCAGCAACGTGTAGACGCGGTAGCTGTCACCCCAGTGCCTTGCGGCGAGTGCCATTCCAACCGCGGCGGAGATGCCCTGACCGAGCGATCCGGTGGACATATCGATGCCAGGGGCGTCGTTCATGTTGGGATGGCCCTGCAGTCGGCTGCCAATATGACGCAGCGTCTCGAGCTCTTCGACGGGAAAATAGCCGCGATTTGCCAACACCGAATACAGGCCCGGCGCCGCGTGACCCTTGGAGAGCACAAAGCGATCGCGATCGGCCTTGTGAGGGTCGGCAGGATCGATATTCATTTCCTCAAAGTACAGATACGCCATGATGTCGGCAGCACCGAGCGACCCACCCGGGTGTCCCGACTTGGCCGCGTGAACCGCAGTCACGACACCCTTCCTGACCTCATTGGCGACCTTCGCCAGCTCCTGGTTGGTCATACGAATTCCTCTCTTGAGAACAACCCCGGCACCGGATGACGCGATGCCGGGGCAATCCACTCGTTAAGCCTGAGCGACGACCTTCTGCCAGTCAGCCTCAAAAGAGGCGAGGCCCTGGTCGGTCAGCGGATGATGCAGGCACTTCTTGAGAGCGGCCATGGGCACGGTCGCAATATCGGCACCGAGTAGCGCGGCCTGGGTCACGTGGTTGGGCGTACGAACCGAGGCGGTGATGATCTCGACGGTGTCGTCGACGTTCTTGCCCGTCCAGTCGTAGTTCTTAATGCAGGTCACGACGTTGTCGAGCTGCGAGATACCGTCCTCGGCGATGTCATCGAAACGACCGACAAACGGGCTGATGTAGCGAGCACCGGCATTGGCGGCCATAAGGGCCTGCGTCGGCGAGAAGACGAGCGTCATGTTGACGCGCACGCCAGCATCGGCCAGCGCACGGCAGGCGGCAAGGCCGGCCTCGCACACGGGAAGCTTGACCACGATGTTGGGGGCGAGGGCGGCAAGGCGCTTGCCCTCCTCGATCATACCCTCGGCAGTGGTAGCGGTAGACTCGGCGGAAACGGGCAGGCCCTCGCAGAGCTCGGCAATCTTGAGCATATGCGGCTCAAAGTCGGCAAGCTTGCCGCCGGTCTTGGCGTACAGGGACGGGTTGGTGGTAACACCGGCCAGGCAGCCCCAGCTCTTGGCCTCGGCGATCTCGTCCAGATTGGCGGTATCGATAAAGAACTTCATGGTGCAAACTCCTTCGAAGGAATCCAAAACTCAAAAAATAGGACAAAGGGGATGTCCCTTTGTCCTATGTGCCGGGCCTGCGGCTGGGACATGCCCCAGGCCCGGCGTCGCGTAGGAAAAGCTACTTACTCGGCAAGAGCGGCCTCGATGCGGGTCGTGACGCCCTTGAGGTTAAGACCGACGACGTACTGCTTGATCGGGCGCTTGATGTGCTCGATGACAAAGCGCTTGCCGTCGATGTCCTGAGCGGCGAGGTTGCGGTAGAGCTTCTCGACCTGCTCCTTGACCTCGGGATCGTTGAACGCATAGTGACCGGAGACATCCAGGATCTTCAGGCTGAGCTCATCGTCGGCAAGAATGTCGTCGACCTGCAGGTTGACGTCGTCGCCAGTCATCCACTTGCGCCAGCGCTCGGTCTTGATAGCCTTGACCAGCAGGGTGTGATACAGGTCGGAGGGGTCATCGCACAGACCGTTGTCGACCAGGATCTGCTCGGTGGCGCAGAGCTTGAGGTAGGCGCGGGTCTCCTCGGTGCCATACTGCGGAGCAACGTTGGAGGCGGTCACGTGTGCCGGGATGTGCTCGAGCAGCGTCGCGTCGTCCAGATAGTCGGCGTTGTGCTCCTTCAGGCCCACGCCGTAGCGCTTAGCCATGTCGGCGAGCTCGCGGGCATTCTTGAAGTTGTAATGGCCGACCTGCTCGGTCCAACGGGTGAGCGTACCGGTCTGGCCGACGATAAAGGTGGGCATGGGGCAGCCGCGCTTCTCGAGCTCGGGCTGCAGCTGAGAAATGAACTCCTCGTACTTATCGGTAGAGGTCAAGCCGCCATTGGTCTCCTCGGTACCGACCTCATAGGCAACCTCGGGCAGGTTATGCTCGCGACGGTACTGCTCAAGGTAGTCGATAAGATCGATCGTGCGGCGAAGCACCACGTCGAGCGGAATAACCTTGCCGATCTGATAGGGGTCCTTGGTGGGGTCGACCATCAGCAGGTCAAAGCCCGCCTCCATGTCGGCGACGAAGGACTTGCGGGCGAGCTCCATGGCCTCGTCCTCGGGCAGGTGGGCGTTACGCTCCTCGTCGCGCTGCCACGGACCGCCGTGATCGCGGCACAGGTAGTACGGACCGGTGTAACCCACCTCGTCGGCAACCTTCTTGATGTCGGCGGCAAAGCGCGTCTGGTCCCAACCGTTGACGTAGCCGGCGCCCATCTCGTCCATATCGACCTGGTTGCGGCTGGCGATAAACATGGGCGGGAAATCCTCGTCCTTGGCAAGCTCGAACACGGCCTGAATCAGGTTGGGGCTCATGGGGCCAATGCCGACCATGGTTGCGTGATCGCCGCTATCCTGCAGCTTGAGCATGCCCTGAACGGCCTGACGGATGGTGAGGTTGGACATTTTGTTCTCCTTCTCCAGAGGATTTTTGACAAAAGTTCCCTGGGACCCAGATGTGGGCCCTATCAGTACGGATGGATTTTGTTGTGTAGGGGCGGTTGTGCGGAGTCAAATCCATCCCTCCGCACAACCGGAGTCCTTAAAGGTTTACTTGGCCTGCTTATCGAGCGTGGGCTTCATGGCAATCAGGATTGCAGCGGCGACCACGGCGCCAATCACGATGTCCAGGCAGAACAGCGCGACGTTGTTGGTGGCAAGGGCGACGATAAAGCCACCGTGCGGGACGTAGCAGTCGATGCCCTGGAAGGCGGCAAGTGCCGCACCCACGGCAGAGCCGATGCAAATGCCGGGCAGGGTGTGACCGAGGTCCTTGACCGCGAAGGGGATAGCGCCCTCGGTAATACCGATGCAGCCCATGAACAGCGCGGAGATGCCCATCTGGCGGTCAGCGTCATCGAACTTGTTCTTGGCGATGAGCGCAGCGAGGCCACAGGCGATCGGGGGAACGGCGACGGCGACGCGGAACATACCGTTAGGACCGTAGATACCGGAGGCCATGATGGCCATGGTGAAGGTCGAGGCGGTCTTGTTGATGGGGCCACCCATATCGAAGGCGGTCATAACGCCAATGACCAGACCCAGGACAACTGCGGAACCGCCCTGCAGGCTGCCGAGCACGCCGGTGAGCCAGTCCATCACAAAGCCAAGCGGCGTGGCCAGGATGTAGATATAGGCCATGCCCAGGACAAGCGAGGTCAGAATCGGGATGATCAGGATGGGCATGATGGTCTGGATGGTGTTGTTGACCTTCCAGGTCTTCATCCAGCGGACAAAGTAGCCGCAGATGACCGCCATGATCATGGCGCCCAAGAAGCCGGTCGAAACGCTGTTGCCGTTAGGGGTAACGACTGCGTTGTTGACCAGGTAGCCCAGGACAAAACCGGGGGCGAGCGCGGGCTTGCCGGCCATCGAGTAGGAGATGTATGCCGCAAGCACCGGGATCATCATGGAGATGCCGGCCATGCCGATGGTGTTAAGGCTCACCATCAGCGGGTTCGTAACCTCCATGCCGTTGGCGCCGGCGGTACCGGATGCCAGCGAGAAGGCAAGAAACACGCCGCCGATAACGACGATGGGGATAAAATAGGAAACGCCGGTATTGAATGCATTGAGCAGCGTCTTGCCAGGATCGGCAAAGATAGACTGCTTGGACGCCGGTGTCGGGGCCTGCGGGGCAGCGGAGACGGCCTTCTTCTCTGCCTTGGCCTCGGCCTTGGGCGCGTCAACGGCGCCACCCGTCGCCTTGATGATCTCAATGGCCTGGTCGATGATCTTTACCGGATCGGCGATTACATCCGAGGTGCCGACCTTCAGGAACTTGCCCTCGGCCATCTTCTGCTCAAAACGGTCCTCGTTCTCGACACCCACGTCGACGGACTCCAGGACCAGGTCGGCGGAGTCCACGTCTTCCTGCGTGAGCTCATTCTCGATACCCAGGCCACCCTGAGCCTCGACCTTGCACTCGATGCCACGGGCGGCGCATTCATCCTGAATCGCCTTCTGGGCCATATACGTGTGGGCGATACCCACGGTACAGGCGGCAACGCCTACGATCTTCATTGCTTCCCTCTTTTCATAGAGTTGCGTGCGCAAGACACCGTTTGCGGAGGCCTCCGGAGCATCCCCTGCCGTTTGGACTTGCTGTCTTTTCGACAAGAACAATATAGGTGCTCGTTTTTCTTAATGCCAGCTTATTTCGGTAAACGCGCAGGTCAGAGCGTTGGTTATGCGATTTAGTTATGCGTTTAACCAAAAATGAATCCTGCGATTTTGCCCTCGATTTCAAAAGTCAAGAAGTATTTGATTTTCTCGGTAGACGGCAGATGCGCATGCCGGTCACAAATTTCGACCCCACCCGTATGCCGCATTTGTTGCATACTCATATGAAAGGAAAAAGCCGCTCACCGAAGCGTATCCTTCACCAAGACTCAAAGTCATCATGTTGGAAAATGCTCATCTGTCGGAAGGAGTCGCTGTGGCAAAACAGCGCGTTACGATCGCAGACGTCGCTCGAGAGGCGGGAACCTCGACGGCAAGCGTCTCGTATTACCTCAACGACAAACGAGAAAAGCTTAGCGAGAAGACACAGAACAAAATCGCGCGCGTCATTAAGGAACTCGGATACGTTCCCAACGCCCAAGCGCAGACGCTCACCGGCAAGCAAACCCACGTCATTGCCATCATCATTTTGGATAACACCAACAAATGGGCGGGGCTCGTTCTCAATGGCATGGAGCAGGTCATGCTCCCCGCGGGCTACCAGACGGTCGTTTGCACGAGCAACTTTAACCCCGAGACCGAGCTCATGTACGTCGACAAGATGCTCTCGCTGGGCGTCGATGGCTTTATCATCCAGCCCACGGCAAACTTCAAAGCCGTGCATGACCGCATTAGACGCGCCGGCAAGCCGGTCGTCTTTTTCGATGCGGCCATCTATAGCCCAGGTACCAGCTGGATCAAAACCAACCTTTACGACGGCGTGTACAACGCCACACAGGCACTCCTCGACGCCGGCTACGAAGATTTCTTTTCCATTGCCGCCAACATGACCGAAATGCGCACCCGCATGGAGCGTTTTCAGGGGTATGCCGAGGCGCTGGCAGCGAACGGGCAGCTCTACAAAGCGATTCCCATCGATCACAACAAGCCGTCAATCAACGAGCTCACCGAATACTTTAAATTCAAGTTCAATCCCGCCAAGCGAACCCTTATCTTCGTGCAAAATCAGTGGGCACTTCCCCGTGTCTACAAGGCCCTCCAGCCAATGGCCCATCTGCTTCCGCAGCAAATCGGCCTTTTGGGACTCAACTGCGAAGACTGGACTAATCTCACCACACCGACCGTCTCCACCATCATCGAGCCCGTCGACCAAGAAGGTCGCGAAGCAGCCGAGATGCTGCTCGCCCTACTTGACGGAAGCAGCGAACCCGGCGAGCAGCGCATTCTCGAATGCAAGCTCAACTGGCTCGACTCCACCTCGATCTAGACCGCGGGACAAATGAATCAGTAGCGTTTGTCTCAAATCTTAAGTATTTGTTCGACAGAACGGCCCTTGCCGGCTCCTGCTAGACTGGTAGATTCCCAACCGTCCCTCCAGGAGCCTCAATGTCGCGCAAGCCCGCCTACAAGCAAGTACTTTCCATTGGCACCGCCGTGGTGCTGGGGTTTGCGCTGTTTACGGGATCGATCGACGGAGCGCCCAAGCTGTTGTCGCCGCAAAGCGATGAGCAGGCGGCGGCTCTGGCCGAAAAACAAAACGAGAGTCCCAGCCGCACCGACGACGAGGCAGACCTGGTCGCTCGGCTCGAATCGGGAACGGCGAGCTCCCCGGACCCTCAAAACAGCCAGGACTCTGGCGATGGCTCCGATTCCGCCGCGACCGACACCGATGACGACGTTTCCGCGGACAGCGCCGCCACCCCCATCGACGAGGTGGAAAACCCCGACCTCAACCGCGCCCGCGGTGTTTATCTCAGCAGCATTCCCGACTACGCCGGCAACCCCTACGTTGCCCTTCGCACCGACAGCACGCACCCGCTCGGCACACCGTCATTCACGCTCGATGAATACGAGCGCGCCACCGAAGAGGGCTGCTTTAAGAAGTTCTCCAAGCTCGACAGCCTGGGCCGCACCCGCAAAGCACTCGCCTGCGTGGGCCCCGAATCACTCGGTCAAGGCGAGCGCGGCGATATCTCGCGTATCCATCCCGCCGGATGGCACCAGCAGCGCTACGACTTTATTCCGGGCCAGAGCCTCTACAACCGCTGCCACCTTATCGCCTGGTCGCTCTGCGGCGAAAACGCCAACCGCAAAAATCTCCTCACCGGCACGCGCTATCTCAACGAAACGGGCATGCTGCCGTTTGAGGAGCAGATTCTCGGCTACATCCGCGACACGGGCAACCATGTGCTCTACCGCGTCACGCCCATGTATAACGAAGAGGAACTTGTCTGCCGTGGCGTGCGCCTTGAGGCGCAATCGGTCGAGGACCACGGCAAGACCCTCTGCTTCCACGTATATTGCTACAACCTGCAGCCGCACGTGCAGATCGACTACGCCACCGGCCGCAATCAGGCCTCGGGAGACTAGGACCGACCAAGCTGCCCCAAAGCCTAAAATGATCCGTTTTCCTCCGTCCCCCGGGGATCAAAAGGGCCGCCCTGGATTGCCCAGAGCGGCCCTTGCACCGGCATGTATGTTGCAGGCAACGCCACACGCTACTTGGCGCGGCCCTCCTCATAGCGCTCCACGAGCTTGGCCTGAACGTCATAAGGCACCTGCTCGTAGCCAGCGGGCTTCATGGTAAAGTCGCCCGTGCCGCGCGTGATAGAGCGTAGGCGCGTCGAATAATCCGTCAGTTCTGCCAGCGGCGCCTGGGCAATGACCACGGTATCGCCGCGCTCATCGGTCTCCATACCCGTCACGCGACCGCGCGAGGCCGAGATGTCGCCCATCACGGCGCCGGCGTAGCTCTCGGGAATAGTCACCGTGATTTCCTCGATGGGCTCCAGCACCACCGGGTCGGCATCGGCACATGCCTTGCGCAGGCCGATGCGAGCCGCCGCGCGGAACGCCATCTCGTTGGAGTCGACGCTGTGATACGAGCCGTCGTACACAGCCACGCGAATGCCCGTGAGCGGATAGCCGGCAATAATACCGTCCTTCATGGTCTCCTGGACGCCCTTGTCCACGGCGGGGATGAGCGAGCGCGGGATGCGGCCACCCACGACCTCGTCAACAAACTCATAGCCGTCGCTCGTACCGTCGGGCCCAATGAGCGGCTCAACGCGCAGCCAGCAGTCGCCATACTGACCGGCACCGCCAGTCTGCTTCTTGTGGCGGCCCTGGGCACTCGCCGTGCGGCGAATGGTCTCGCGATACGGGATGCGAATCGGCACGCTTTTGGCCACGACCTTGGTGCGATCCTCAAGGCGATTGAGCAACACCGAAACCTGCGCCTCACCCACGGCGGAGATGATGGTCTGGCCGGTCTCCTCGTCGCGGTCGATGCTCATAGTCGGATCGGCCTTACAGGCCTTCTCGATAAACGTGTAGAGCTTCTCTTCGTCCCCGCGATTCTCGGACTCGATGGCGATGCGGTACTGAGAGTTGGGGAACTTAAACGCCGCAGCCTCGACCTTACCGGTAATGGAGAGCGTATCGCCCGTCTCGGCCGCCAGCTTGGGCGCCACGATGATGTCGCCGGCATAGGCGTGACCGACCTCGGTCATGTCGCGGCCGCACATCACATACAGGTGAGCCAGACGATCGCTCTTGCGGGTACGCGCGTTGATCAGCTCAAGACCCGGCTCAAGCGTACCCGTCAGCACCTTGATAAAGCTGATGCGACCCTGCTGCGGATCGGCCAGCGTCTTAAACACAAACGCCACCGGACGGTCATCGTCGCTCGAAATCTTGAGCGAATCACCGTCGATGAGCGGCATCTCGCCGTAGTCCGTCGGCGCCGGGAAGTATGTGGCGATGTCGTCCATCAGCGAGTTGACGCCCTGCTCCTTAATGCAATCGCCCGCAAAGACCGGCACAAAGATGCGCTCGGCGATCGCCTTCGACAGCAGGCCTTCAAGCTCCTCCTGCGTCAGCGTCTCCTCGCCTTCCAGGTACTTCATCATCAGCTCATCGTCAGCCTCGGCCACCAGCTCGCACAGATGGTCATGGGCTTCCTCGGCCTGGGCACGATACTCCTCGGGAATCTCCGACTCAACGGCTTCGGTGCCGTTGCAATGGCGCGCCTTCATGCGCACCAGGTCGATGATGCCGTCAAAGTCCTCGCCCTCGCCCCAGGGAAGGGTCACGGCGCCCAGGCGCGTGCCAAAGCGCTCCTGCAGCAGGCCCATCGTGGTCGCAAAGCTGGCCTCGGAGCGCGACAGGCGGTTTACGAACACCGCACGCGCCAGGCGCAGGTCCTCGGCGGCATACCAGAGCTTAACCGTCGTAGGCTGCGGGCCGGCCTCGGCGTCGACCACAAACAGAGCCGTCTCGCAAACACTCATCGCGGCAAAGGCGTCGCCGATAAAATCGGGGTAGCACGGGGCATCGAGCACATTGATGCGCGCGCCCTTCCAGTCGATCGGCGCAATGGTCGTCGAGATGGAAAACGCACGCTTAACCTCTTCGGGGTCATAGTCGAGCGTGGGCTTGGTGCCGTCGTGGCCGCCCAGGCGGGCGGTCTTGCCGGAAAGGTGGAGCATGGCCTCGGCGAGTGAAGTCTTGCCCACCCCGCCTTGGCCTACGAGCACCACGTTCCTTACGTTACCGGTCTTGGGAGCACCCATGATGACCTCCTTGCAGGGCCGCGCGCAATGCGCGACGCCAACGGGGAGAGTTCGCGGTCGGTGCCATCCCGGGAGCAGCATGGTCGGCAGCCGAGCCGACTCACCCTCCAAATGTCCTATGCCACCACCCTACCCTCACGGGCGGCTGTCCATGCATACCTTTCGGCGCACGTATGAATACAGGCGGCGAGAGGAAGAGACAAGCTTGTGAGGCGATTATTGAACCCCGTCGATGCAAACAAAAAGCCGCCACAGACCGTAAGACCTGCGGCGGCTTCGCCTCAATTAATAGTTGAGTAAATACCTGAGCCTATCCCTCGATACGGCTCAAGAACTCACGGGTGCGCTGCTCACGCGGATGGTCGATAACCTGCTCGGCAGGACCCTCCTCGACAATGCGGCCGCCATCCATAAAGATCACGCGGTCGGCAACATCGCGCGCAAACTGCATCGCATGGGTCACGATCACCATCGTCATATTCTGCGCGGCAAGGTCTTTAATGACACGCAGCACCTCGGCCGTCAGCTCGGGATCGAGCGCCGAAGTCGGCTCATCAAAGAACAGGATCTCCGGATCGAGCGCCAAGGCGCGGGCGATACTCACACGCTGTTGTTGACCGCCCGAAAGCTCACATGGCACCTTGTTCTCGTTGCCCGTAAGCCCCATCTGCGCGATCAACTCACGCGCACGTGCTTCAGCCTGCTCGCGCGGGCGCTTGAGCACGCGAATCGGAGCATCGATGATGTTTTTCATCACGGCATAGTGCGGGAACAGGTTGTAATTTTGGAACACCAGACCGAATCGCGAGCGCGCCTGTTTGGGCACATCGCCCTTCGCATAGACCGCGCCCGAACCCGCATCCGTCGCAACGGCAAGGTCGCCAAACGAGAGTGAGCCTCCGTCGAGTGTCTCGAGCAGCGTGGCACACCGCAGCAGCGTGGACTTGCCGCCACCCGAAGGCCCGATAATCGCCACGACCTCGCCACGCTTCACCTCAAGCGAGATATCCTTGAGCACCTCATTGCCGCCAAACGCCTTACGCGCGCTTTCGATTTTCATCACTGAGTTAGTCATGATAATAGTCCAGCTTCTTTTCGGCGGCGCCCAGCAGCATCTCGACCACAAAGTTAAAGATCCAGTAGATCAGCGCCGCGATCGCAAACGGCACCATGCTCACCTGCGAGGCGACCAGCGCCTTGGCCGTCGAGAACATCTCACCCACGCCGATGGCAAACGCCAGCGACGTGTCCTTGACCAGCGTGATGATCTCGTTGCCCATCGCCGGCAGAATACGCTTGGCGACCTGCGGCATCACAATGTACAAAAACGTCTGCAGGCGCGAATAGCCCAGCACCTCGGCGGCCTCGTATTGACCGCGCGGAATGGACTGCAGGCCCGAGCGATAGATCTCGGCAAAGTAACCGGCGTAGTTGATGATGAACGCCACGACGCACGCCGTCCACTTGGAATCGGGCGTGAGCGAAATGCCAAACACGTAGTACGGGGCAAAGTAGATGGCAAACATCTGCAGCATGAGCGGCGTACCGCGCATGACCGAAATGTAGATGCGCGCAATCCAGCGGAGCGGCGCAATTTTGCTCATGCGCATAAACGCCACGGGGATTCCCAGCGGAATCGACCCCAGCAGCGTCAGCACAAACAGCTGCAAGCTGACCAAGAATCCCTGGCCAAGCATCTGCATCATGACCTGAATAGACATTACTTGAGCACCCAATTATCGAAAGATAGACCATAGCTTGAATACTTGTCGCACAGGTCCTTAACCGTGCCGTCCTCGTAGAGCGCCTTGAGCGACTCGGTCACGGCATCGGCGGACTTGGTGTCGCCCTTCTTAAAGCCGACGGCGTAGTGCTCGCTGGACAGCGGCTTGTCGAGCTGCGTATAGGCATCGGGCTTGGCGGCAAGCTGATACTGGGCGATCGAGAGGTCACAGGCAACGGCGTCGACTGCACCACTCTCGAGCTGCATAAACGCCGTGTTGTACTCACCGATGGTATCGAGCGTGGCAAACGTCGCGGCCAGATCCTTCTGGTCGCCCTCGAGCACATCCTGTGCGGCGGAATCAGTCTGGGTAATCACGGTCTTGCCGGCAAGATCGTCCCAGCTCTTGATACCCGCGTCCTTCTTGACCACGAGCACCTGCTCGTTGAGCATGTAAGGCTCGGAGAACGTGTAGTCGTCCTCACGGCCCTCCATGGTAAAGCCGTTCCAGATGCAGTTGATGGCACCCGAGTTGAGCAGCGTGTCCTTGGCGTCCCAGTCGATGGCCTCATACTCAACGTCCCAGCCCTGCTTGTCGGCAACGGCCTTGGCAAGATCGAGATCAAAGCCGGTGTACTCGCCATCGTCGCCCACAAAGCCGTACGGAGGATAGGACTTATCAAAGCCCACGATGAGCTTCTTGGACTCCGCAGCGCCCTTCACGTCCTTGGCTGCGGTAGATCCGGCAGCAGAGCCCTTATCGGCACCACCGCCGCAGCCTACCAGGCCGAGGCCAAGCACCGTGGCAAGCGAACCGGCTAGACCAACAAACTGACGACGAGACATATCGGCATTCATGGTATCCCCCTTGATGGCACTTTAGTTAGGTAAAGTGAGTCATATAACGTTCAGAATCATACACTTTAGTGAGATGGAGTACAAGGGAGAGCTTGCCCGGCGTGGGCGGGGGGCGGCGCGTAATTAAGTTTCCTGCTCTACAGTCCTGCGCAAGACGGAAAGCACATTAAGTGCTTTCCTTTGCGTGCGGAACTCGCGATAAACTTAATTACGCGCCGCTCCCCGCCCACGCCGGGCAAACGTCATTGGACTTATCACTGACGTGAAGTGGACGCTTGTATATCGTCTGCTAGCTTGGCACGGTACAATGCTTTCAGATTTCAATTTATAAATTAGTGGGGTTAATTCATGGCAGAATCTCGTGCGGAGCGTAGGGCTCGTCGTGCTTTGGTGGAGGCGGCTGAGGGGTTGAAGGAGGAGAAATCTTCCAAGAATTCAAAGTCGTCTCAGGATTCGAAGGGTAAGTCGGTCAAGGGCAAGGCTAAGGCCAAGCGTCCCGGCTCTCGTCGGAGCGGGGATAAGGCGTCCCAGGCTCACTCCAAGCGCCCGCATAATGATCCGGTTTCGTCTGCACGTAAGGCTGTGGACCCCAAGTCTCCCTGTTCGATCATGAAATTTTGCGGTGGGTGCACGGCGCTTAATCGTCCTTATAAGAAGCAGTTGGCAGCTAAGCAGGCTGCTATGGAGGAGCTTTTTGCTGCTCTTTGCGAGCGCGAGGGCATCGCCGTTGATCCTATTCGCGGTATGGGCGTCACCCTGGGCGACCCGGGTAAATATCCTGCGCCGCGTGGCTTTCGTCATAAGGCTGCAACTCCCTTTGCCCCCGGTAAGGAGGGTGCTGTCCGTTGCGGTTTCTTTGAGCGCGGCACGCACAGAATCGTTGCCGTGCCCGAGTGTCCTGTCGAGGCGCCGGGTGCCCGTCAGATTCTCAACGGCATCGCGCGCGAAGCTGAGCGGCTGCATATTCCCGCCTTTAATGAGGACAAGCATCTGGGCTTGCTCCGCTATGCCGTCGTCCGCTGCGGTTGGCGTACCGACCAGGTCATGGTCACGCTCGTGACCGCTCAGCGCGACTTGCCGCATGCGCAGGAGTTCTCTGAGGCTGTCGCCGCACTCGATCCGCGCATCGTCACCGTCGCCCAAAACATCAACGGACGCCCCGGCAACGCCATCCTCGGCGAGGAAACCCGCATCGTGTATGGCGCCGAATGCATGCGCGACCAGTTGCTCGGCTGCGAATTCGACATCTCCCCTACCGCGTTCTATCAGACCAATCCGCGGCAGACCGAGCTGCTCTATCAGCTCGCCATCGACGGCATGGATTTGCACCAGGGCGATGTGCTCATGGATGCCTACTGTGGCAGCGGCACCATCGGTCTTTGCGCAGCTAAAGATGCCCAGAACAAGGGTATCGGCATTATGCTGCTCGGCGTGGAGCGCAACCCGGCGGGCGTTGCCGACGCACGCCGCAATGCCGAGCTCAACGGCCTCACCCGCAGCGCCTGGTTTATGGCCGACGATGCGACCGATTACATCCTGGATGCCGCCGACAACAACGAACGCGTCGACGTTCTTTCCATCGACCCGCCGCGCGCCGGCTCCACACCCGAGTTCCTCGAAGCTGCCTGCGCACTTAAGCCGCGCCGCATCACCTATATCAGCTGCAACCCCGTGACCCAAGAGCGCGACCTGCACCAGCTCCTCGACGGAGGCTATCGCCTGCTCAAGATCACGCCCGTCGACATGTTCCCCCACACCGACCACACCGAAACCGTAGCGGTCCTCGAACGCCGCTAATTGTCCGGCACAAGAAGGGGGGCGGCCCGCCTGGACCGCCCCCTTCGCTTGGTTTATAAACTCAGCTACATCCCTTGCGCAGGTCGCACACGCCGGCTGCAGCCATCTCGCGCAGCAGCGTCTCGCGGTCGCGCGTCACGATCAGGTCCAGCGGGAAGTGAATCTCGTCGAGCATCTTACGCGCCTGGTCGAGCTTGCCAATCGCCATGCCAATATGTGCATCAGTCGAGACGCCAATTCCCACGCCCAGTTCGGCGCAGCGCTCGGCGATCTTGCGGCATACGTTCCAATGCTCGGCATCCGTGCCATGCTCAAGACTGTGGTTGTTGATCTCGATGATCTTGTGCTTGGCCTTGGCCGCCAACAGCACCTCATCGATATCAAAGGGAACACCGGCGCGACCCGCGTGGCCCAGCATGAACACCTTGGGGTGCTCAAGGGCATTGATATACATCTCGGTCGTCTGGGCCAGCGTCGCGCCTTCAGCGAGCCGCGGATTATGCACGCTTGCCACCAAATAATCCAAATTGCGCGTAACCAAATCGAACAGCGAATGCGGGCGGCCGTACGAATCGCCGGCGATATTGAGCGTGACAGGAGTGTCCTCGCCAAACAGGCTTCCGTCCAGTGAAACGATATCGGCCTCGGCGCCACGCAGCACCAGCACGCCGCTCCAAATGCGCGGCCAGATATTCTGGTTGATAAAGAACTGATAACTGCGCAGGTCATTAGGGCAAGCCGTAACCATAGAGCTCAGATGGTCGGCAGATCCGAGCACCTGCAGACCACGCTCTGCCGCCCAGTACACATTCTCCTCAATGGTCGAATATGCATGCGCAGAGAACATCGTATGGGTATGAATGTCACAAGAAAGCAGGTAGGGCATCGGGTCTCCTTATCTGGCATGGCCGTCGCTTATATTCATTGTACGCATAGCCTTCGATAGTCGTAAAACCACTCCATCCCAACGACACAACGTCCATGACAACGGGGTCCGGCTTAACACCAAACCCCGTTTCACGTAAAACATTGTAGGCAGAGCGCTTTACTTTTAACGATACTCGTCCGCCAACTGTTTCCAAGCGGGTAGCGAATTGACGATCGTTTCGTAACTCACGCAATAGCCCAGGCGGAACCAGCCCGGCATACCAAAGCTGTCCGAGGGTACTGCGAGCAGTTCGTACTTCTTCGCGCGCTCGCAGAAGGCGTTCGCATCGGGCTCCAGCGCTTTCACCCATAGGTAAAAAGCACCATCCGGCTCAACATAGGTGTAGCCGTACTCCGTCAGTGCGTCGGTAAGCGCGGTGCGGTTGCGCGCATAGGCCGCAACATCGCTCGGCTCATCAATGCAGTCGATGATCACACGCTGGAAGAGGGCCGGTGCGCACACGAAGCCCAGCGTGCGGGCGGCACCGGCAACGGCCGGCATAAGGCGAGCAGCCTGCGGATTGGTATTGGGGACCAAGATCCAACCCACGCGCTCACCAGGCAGCGATAGCGACTTAGAATACGAGTAGCACACCACGGTGTTCTCGTAGATCGAGGGCACCCAAGGCACCTCGGCGCCGTACACGATCTCGCGGTACGGCTCATCCGAGATGAGAATAATCGGATTCTCGGGGTCGCGTTTAGCGTTGACCTCGCGCAAAACACTGGCCAGTCGCGTCAGCGTGTCGCGCGTATAAACGGCACCAGTCGGGTTGTTGGGCGAATCGATAATGACGGCCGCCGTCTTATCGCTGATCGCCTTGAGCACGTTGTCCACGCTCAGCTGGAACGTGTCTTCATCGGCAGGCGCCTCGACACACGTACAGCCGGCCTTCTCAATCCACACGCGATACTCCGGAAAGTACGGAGCGATAACAATAACCTCGTCGCCCGGGTTTGTAACGGCGTTGAGCGTGCAGGTGAGCGAAGCCGCGGCGCCCACCGTCATAAAGACGTCCTTGCCCTCATAGCTCGTGCCAAAGCGACGGTTGAGCGATTCGGCGACAGCTGCTCGACATTGCGGCAGGCCCGGTGCGGGAGTGTAGCCGTGCAGCTGGTCACTCGGCAGCTCCAAGGCCTTCTTAATGGACTCCGCCACGGCAGCGGGCGCCGGAACACTCGGGTTGCCCAGCGAAAAATCGAATACGTTTTCCGCACCGATCTGTGCCTTGCGCTCAAGACCATAGCTAAAGATCTCACGGATGATGGAGCTTTCCGCACCGCGAGCATACATAGTTTCGTTGATCATCTGTTCCCCTTTCGCATAGGCGCTATTGTACGCTTTAGTCGAGCAAAGTGCCGCAGCAATGTTAATTGGGCGTTGATTGGGGACAGACTTAAATGCGTGAAAACGCTCATTTAAGTCTGTCCCCAATCAACAGATGGCCCCATATCGCTCAAAAGAAAAAGCCTCCGCAGGTTTCCCCGCGGAGGCTCTCGTTAGAAGGACTATTTGTCGGCGTCGGCATCGGCGTTGACGGCATGGCTATCGCCATCAACATCGGATGCGGCTTCGGCATCCTCCTGCATGGCCGCCTGCGCAAAGGCCGCGGCATCAGCCGCCAGCTCCTCCTCGCTCATGCGAGGCGCGCGCTTCTTGGTCGGCATGCCGGCCGCCTTGGCGTTGCGCTCCTCCTTGGCCGCCAGGATATCGCCCTCGCGCTCAAGGTAGGCATCCCACTCGTTGTCGAGCAGGGCGTTCACGGCGTCGCCCTCGACGGTCTCGCGCTCAAGCAGCACCTTCGCCATCAGATCGAGTTGATCGCGACGGGCATCCAGAATCTCGACCGCACGGCGATGGGCTTCGCGCATGATGCGCTGAACCTCGATATCGATGCGGCGTGCCGTCTCCTCGGAGTAATCCTGGTGATCGGCGTAATCGCGACCAAGGAACACCTGATGCTGTGCCTCGCCAAACACCTGCGTGCCCAGCTCCTCGCTCATGCCCAAACGCGTAACCATCTCGCGTGCCATCTTGGTCGCGCGCTCCAGGTCGTTGCTCGCGCCCGACGTGATGTCATCGCACATGAGCTCCTCGGCAACGCGGCCGCCCAAGAACACGGCGAGCTCGTCGAGCATCTCGTTCTTGGTCTTGAGGAAGTGGTCCTCCTGTGGAAGCTGCAGCGTGTAGCCCAGGGCCTGACCGCGGCTGACGATCGAGATCTTATGAACCGGATCGGAGTGCTCCAGGATGTGGCCCACCAAAGCGTGACCGCTCTCGTGGTAGGCAATCGTGGTGCGCTCGGCCTCGGTCATCACGCGACCCTTGCGTTGCGGTCCGGCAATCACGCGCTCCATCGACTCCTCGACCTCGTCCATCGAGATCACGGAACGATGACGGCGAGCGGCCAGCAGCGCAGACTCATTGAGCAGGTTCGCCAAATCGGCACCGGTAAAGCCAACGGTCATCTGGGCGAGCTTCTCAAACTTAACGTCCTCGTCCATCGGCTTGTTCTCGGCATGCACGCGCAAGATCTGCTCGCGGCCCTTTACGTCCGGACGGTCGACCGTGACCTGGCGGTCAAAACGACCGGGGCGCAGCAATGCCGGGTCCAGAATATCGGGACGATTGGTTGCTGCGATCAGGATGACCGACTCGCTTTCCTCAAAACCATCCATCTCGACCAGCAGCTGGTTGAGCGTCTGCTCGCGCTCGTCGTGGCCGCCGCCCAGACCGGCTCCGCGCTGACGTCCCACGGCATCGATCTCGTCAATAAAGATGATCGACGGAGCCTGAGACTTGGCCTCCTTAAAGAGGTCGCGCACGCGGCTGGCGCCGACGCCCACGAACATCTCGACAAAGTCAGAGCCCGAGATGCTAAAGAACGGCACGCCTGCCTCGCCGGCAACGGCCTTAGCCAGCAGCGTCTTACCGGTACCCGGAGGGCCCACCAGCAAAACGCCGCGCGGGATCTTGGCACCCAGTTTGCGATAGCGGTCCGGATCGCTTAGGAAGTCGCGGATCTCCTCGAGCTCCTCGACGGCCTCGTCCACGCCGGCCACGTCCTCGAACTTAACCTTGGGACGCGTAGCCTCGTTGGTCTTGGCATTGGTCTTGCCAAACTGCATGTTCCTGTTATTGGCGCCCATCATCTGGCGCATAAAGTAGAACATGATGGCGATCAGGGCGATCGTCGGCAGCACGCTCATCGCCAAGTCGCCCCAAAAATCGGGGTCGTTGGTGTTGACGATATACTTGGTGTCGGGGTGCTCCGCCATAAGCTCGGCAAGCGAATCGGAGCCGACATAGGTCGAGGAAAAGCTCTTGAGCTCGCTCGTATCGCCCTTGTCCTTTTTTGTCTTCCAGTAATGACCCGCCACGCTTCCGTCTTGAACCGTATAGGTCAAATCTTCGACGCGATCCTGCTTAATGGCGCTGACCATCTCGCTCGTCGCGAGCTTAACGGTATTGCTGGAGCTGGCAAAACCGGAGCCCATATTAAAGAAGGCATAGCCCAGAAGCGCGCAAGCCAAAAGAAAATACAGCCAGCCCGTACGCGTGGGCTTCTTGCCTCCGGGCATCCCCGGGATCTTAGGCTCCCGGGGAGTCTGGGAATTGTTGTCGTTACGGTCGTCGGGCATCTTACGAATAAACCTCCGGTTTCAAAATGCCCAGATACGGAAGGTTGCGATAGCGCTCGGCATAGTCGAGGCCGTAGCCCACCACAAAGGCATCGGGGCAATGGGTTCCAACATACTTGGGCGTGATGGCCGAGGTGCGGTCCTCAACGTCCTTCCACAGGAAGGCAGCGACCTCCAGCGAGGCGGGCTTGCGGCTCTCAAGGTTCTTCATCAGGTACTTGAGGGTCAGGCCCGAGTCCAGAATGTCCTCGACGATCAGCACGTCGCGACCACGGATGTCGATATCCAGGTCCTTAATGATACGCACGATGCCCGAAGACTTCACACCGTCGCCATAGCTCGAAACAGCCATGAAATCGATGTTGGTCGGTAGCTCAATCTTGCGCATCAGGTCGCCCATAAAGACAACGGCACCGCGCAGAACCGCGATCAGCACCAGATCCTTACCCGCGTAGTCGCGAGTGATCTCCTCGCCCAGGCGAGAAACGATGCCGTCGATATCCTCCTGCGTAAACAGAACCTTCTCGATATCCGGATGTTGAGAAGCCATGACAACCCTTTCTTGTGCTTAATCGCCCACACACCGCCGTATGGACGCGAACTACACATTCTAGCAGCGCACGGGGTATATTTTCCAGCCCGCGCACCATCAGCGCGGGAATACCGTCAACGCCGCACAGAACAGCTGGTGCGAGGGGCTAATCCGCGTCAACCACGCGAAGCAGATAAGCCACACGCGTCGCCGCCGTGCATTTAAAACGTTCGTCCGCGCGAACTCCGGCGACCCACACCACGGCACCTCCCGGCGCCGTCCTCACCACGGGCACGCCGGCGCGCTCGGAAACGGGAATGCGAGCCTCGCCTAGCAAGTCGGATACCTTCTTGCTTCGGCCACTCATTCCTAGCGGGCACATCACGTCTCCCGGTGCGGGACCGTCCACCCACAGGCGCGCCAATCGCGCCTCTGCAGGGATCTCGCCACGTGAGCCCGCCAGGATCCGCTCACTATCGCTGTCGGCAAAACCCAGGGCAGCCGCGTCTACCAAAGCTGTCACTTCCCCGGCAACCGCAAGCTCACGGGCGCGGCGCACGATATCGCATCCCGGCTCAACGGCCATCGGCTCTGCGACCAGCATGCGCCCCCCGCCCAACGGCAAACGACCGGGTACGGTAACCCAGTCCGCGACCAGGCCCTCGCGAGCCGCCGGCGCCTTAAACGCCAGCATGCCAAACTCAATGCGTGCGTCAATCCCCGCCGGAAGCGTGACCGAGCCTGTGCCTTCGGCAACGCAGGAAAGGACTCGCTCCACATGTCGCATCTCGGGACGAGCGTCCGGATCGATGCGTTTGATCGCCAGTCGCACGATGCGCCGCGCGATTACCACCTCGGCCGCAGCAAGGCGCCTGGCATCGAGCACCAGTGCGCCCGCTGCCTCCTTGCGCAGGCAGCTTCGAAACGCCCGCGCCGACAGCTGGGATAGAAACGCGTCTTCGTCACCCAAGATCTCACAGGCGGCGCCAATCGTCTTGCACACGCTCGCATTACGCTGTGCCACCACTGGCATTACCCGATGGCGCACGTAGTTTCGCAGATACGAGATATCCTCATTGCTCTCGTCTTCACGCCACGGCTGACCATGTACCTGTAGATAGCCCACGAGCTCGCCATGAGTTAGGTCGAGCAAGGGACGCACCACGATATTCCTCCGGCGAGGAATGCTCGATAGACCAGCGGGCCCTGAACCCTTAATCGCGTTCATCAAAAACGTTTCCGCGCGATCCGAAGACGTGTGCGCGGTGCAGATACGAGCCGCCGTTCGCGGCGCCCCCGTCTGGGCGCAGAGTTCGCGAACATACCTCCGCGCCGCGGCATAGCGCACCTCGCGGGCCGCGGCCTCAATATTGCCCGACTCCCCATCAAAATAAGCGTGCTCCACACACAGCGGTAAACCATATTGCGCGCAGAGCTCACGCACAAAGGCCTCGTCGCCATCGGACGCCTTGCCGCGCAGATGATGGTTTACATGCAGCACATGCAGGCGCTCGCGAGCAATGGGGGCAACACCGCGTCCGTCTTGGATATCCAGCTTTGATGTGCACGCCATAAGAAGCAGTGCCGTCGAGTCCGCGCCGCCTGATACCATGAGCACGACAGGAGCAGCCTGCTGTCTCGTCCGGGTCTCATCGACTGCCCCAGGCACGGCATGGTGTCCGTAATGCTGTGATACCGTTGGCATTCGCTTCCTCCTCTATTCGTCCGCACCCATTGTATCCTTTGGAATCTTATGTCTCGTCTGCACCTTCATATCCTCGGCAGTGGCTCTAAAGGCAACTGCGCACTCATCGAGGGCCCGCAGGGGCTCATTATGGTCGATGACGGACTGTCTCGCCGCGAGACATTAAAGCGTATGGCAGAACTGGGGCTCTCGGCAGACAACGTCTCGGCTCTTCTCATTACTCATGAGCATAGCGATCACATCAAGGGTCTCGATGTCTGGTGCAAGCACTGGCACGGCCCCCTCTTTGCCAGCAGGGGCACACTTTCGAGCAAAGAAAATCTTTCGCATCTGCCTGTCGAGGAATTCGATCCCGGTGACACCCTATCCATTGCCGGCATCCACGTGCAAACCTACTCAACGTCACACGATGTCATCAATCCAGTCGGCTATCGATTCGACACCCTCGATGATTCCATCGGCTTTGCCACCGACACCGGAGAGCTATCGAGCCAAGCCATGAACACCCTCGAAGATTGTCGAGTCCTCGCACTCGAAAGCAACCACGATGTGACCATGCTGCGCGAGGGAGAATATCCCCGCTTTCTTCAGGAGCGCATCCTGTCTGAAAGGGGACACCTCTCCAATGGCCAAGCCGCCGAAGCCGCGCGCGAACTTGTTACCGATCGCACCGAACAGCTCATTGCCATGCATATCAGCCAAGATAACAATCGTCCGAGCCTTACCGTCAAAAGCTATGCCAAAGCTCTGGCCGCAACCCTGGATGACGAGGTCGGCAGCTCCGCAACCCTTCTCCAAGGATCGCGAAAACTCTCGATACGCCCCGCAAGCCAGCATCGGCCAGTAACCATTCAATAGACTGTCCTAGACAGCAAAAGGGGCCGAGAATCGCTTCCCAGCCCCTTTTGCTGTCTTTTAATAGCGCAGAACACCAACGAAGTTAGTCGATGGAGATCTTCGTAACGTTCTTCTTCTCGACGATCTTGGGGACCGTAACGGTCAGGATGCCGTCAGCGTACTTAGCCGAGAGGCCCTCGCTCGAAGCGTCCTTTAGATACACGCCACGCGTCGCGCTGTACGAGCTGAACTCCTTCTGCAGGAAGTTCTTGCCCTCGTTCTCCTCGTCTTCCTCGACATTCACGCTAATGGACAGACGGCCCTCGTTAAGCTCGACATCGATATCGTCCTTGGCGACGCCGGTCAGATAAGCCTTGACCTCATAGCCGTCGCCCTTATCCTCAACGTCAACGGGGAACGCCTTGGAAGCAATCGAGTTGTTTGCAAGGTCGGTCATATCATCAAACAGATCGAACAGCGAGCTAGCAGAAGGACGAACGCCAAAAACCGAACGATAAGGAACCATGCTTGCCATGTTTACCACTCCTTTTAAGGACTGCCGAGCCATCTTCTAGGTGACTGGGACTTCTTTTGACGCTCTTATATATGCCCACCCAGTGCTCATATATACATCGACTATAAAGTTTTTTGAGTCCAGTACTATAAGCATATCTAAGTGTGTTTGACTAAGGTTTTAGTAAGGTTAAGGTTCTTTGAACCAGAGCTTAAATAACGAGTATGTTCGCAGCTACAAATAACAAGGGGCTTACAATGAGCGCGTACACGTTGTTGGTAACGAGCTAAAGGGCATCATGGACGACCAAAACCAGAACAAAATGTTTATGCCGACGCAGGGGGAAGATACTTCCACGCAGCCGCCACGGTTCCATCGCCCCCACATCTCGCAAGAGCCCATTAATGATCCGGAGCCCGAGTATGTGACGAGAAATCGATATCAAACGCTCGAGGATGCCCAAACGGGACGTAAACATATGGGCGTCGCCTCGGGAGACCCCGTATATCTGAAAGACGCACCATTATCTAAAAACAGCGCAGCTAGTGATGAGCCGATGAAAGCATCCGCCGCTCATCAACAAAGAGGTCCTCGGCCAAAGCAAACCTTGACGCATTCGGCTCGCTATCTCGAAACGCCAAAACAGGGAAAATCAATCTTCGTTTCGTCAAGTAAAAGACGCAAGCAGCATCGACTGACAATCCTGCTTTTGATCATTGTGGCCATAGCAGTTGCCCTTGTTATTAGATTTATCTTCTTTAAATAAGGGCTCAATACCAAAAACGATAAGATCGTCTGGTGTAATTGAGTCATTTACGCCCCATAAACGCAAAAAAGGGGGAGGCCGCGAGGCCTCCCCCTTCTCAGTTCAAGCGTACGGCTCGGT
>CABUJN010000001.1:0-74457 GCA_902491935.1 uncultured Collinsella sp. | reverse complement strand
AAATAATCCCAACTGCTTGCATTGCCGGTCGAGGTTGCGCTTAATCATGTTATCGTTCATCAGAACGCAACCGTCTGGGCTATTGGTCATATGGATCATTCTATATTTGACGAGCCCACCGACATTAACGCGTTTACTCATATCTTTGATAGGCATATTCGTTACATACTTATAGTAAGAACGCGCGTTGTTGCAAAAGAGTTCCGAGAGCGCATGTTCAGCCTGCCAAGCGTCGATCTTTCCAGCCTTATAACGAACGACCACTTCTTTCCAGTCACCACTTCCGATGCAGGCATTCAGACGTTCAACCCAAACGCTGGCTTTCGTGAGCTTACTAAAGTCGTCTTCCGGCAGTTCAACTTCATTTGGAAGTGACAGTGGCACTTTCATGGCAGCGCAGGCAACGCGGAATAAGCCAAAACTATTGAAGTTGACCAGGGCCTCCGTGTGAGCCATATTCGGCGAATTAGTTAGAAGATCGAGTCGTAGGTCTTTAACCCCGAATGGATCGATGTAATAGAAGACTGTTGAGGGCTTACCGCCTCCACAAACGCTAGTTTGTTGTGCCCGTCTTATAGCATCCTCGCAACTGGAAACGATAATTGGCGGCTTGATATAGCCGCTAGCTCCCTTTGCTTCGTTAAATGTCGATTCGAGATTCTTTCTAGATTCCGCGTTGGATTCACTAAGAATGAACTGGATGGGCGTCTTTGCGCGATTTTTCTTTGCAATTGCAAAATACTTAGAAAGGGCAATCAAGGGAGATCCTTTACTGCCATCGGCAAATAAACCCGCACCAGCAAAAGCATCGATATAAAGAATGCCGTTCCGTGAAGGTCGATACACTTTAGTGAAAAAAAGGCGTTAGATAGCATGCCAGAAGATCATCCTTAGTCTCAGACCACGGATGTTTTGCCTGAAAGTAATCTGACTGATTTTTTGCCATGCTAAGCCCACCTTGCTCTTAGTCCTCATCGTCTACTTGAATTTCTCAACCAGCAGCTGCCCGATGGCGCTCATCATGGCGCGATACTTCTCACTGTCCTCAAAGAGGCTGGTAAAGGAGTCCGTGTTCTCCACATAGGCGCGGCGAGCCTCCTCATCGAACACCTTGGGCAGCAGGCTTGATTCGAAGACCTGTCTGCCGTCGCGACGGATGGTGTCGGCGACCTGCGGGTTTTCGACGATACGCTTCCACAGCGTGTCGATAACCACACGATCTCCCTCGGTGAAGTTGCCAGCCCACTGCTCGTTGAACTTATCCACGAGCACCTGCAGCGGGTCGCGCTTCTTGTCGGGCGTCACGGTCTTGGCCGCGCCACCGGGATCGAGCACGCCGCCGCCAGGCTCAAGCGAAATGCTGCCCTCGAACTCCTGCTTGAGCTTGTAGAAGCGCATCTCGACCTTGTCGTCCACAGCCTCGACGGGGATCTTCTCGACCTTGAGGAGGTGGCGCAGATAGCTTAAATACACGTATTCCTTATGCAGATCTCGGTCAAACATGCGCACGATCTGGGTGATGTAGGTGTACCACTTGCAGAAGCTACGCACCTTGCGACGAACCTGATAGCGTTCATCGTCGTCCAACTCGTTATAACGCGCGACCGCCGGCTTCAAGACGGCCGCGAGCTTACCCTGCACGTTGCTCTGCGATTTACCCTTGCCATCGGTGAAGACTATCTCGGCAGCGGCCTCGATGTCAGACTCGTCATAGAGCCCGTAGCCGCGAATATCGGTCTGCACCTGATAGAGGAGGTCGGTGTTAATCTGCTCGGAAAGCGACGTCTCGGTGTAGAAGCGTTCGAAAGCCTTCTGGATGTCCTCGGGCTTGTTCACGAAGTCGAGGATGTAGGTGTCCTCCTTGTCCGGGTGGATGCGGTTGACGCGGCAGAGCGTCTGGACGGCCTTCACGTCCTTGAGCTTCTTATCCACCACCAGCGTGTGCAGCAGCGGCTCGTCGAAGCCCGTCTGGTACTTCTCGGCTACGACGAGCACGTCGCCGTAGTTGTGGAACTCGGCCTTCGTCTGGCTCTCAGCGACACGCTGGCCGTCGTGGCCGACGTTGAGGGAAGGCTCGGTGTACTCGGGGCCGTCGGGACCGTCTGCAGGGTCACTGATGCCGCCGGAAAAGGCCACCAATACCTCGATGTCGTCGTAGCCCTTCTTCTGCATATAGCGTTTAATCTCGTGGTAGTAGCGCACCGTTGCCAAGCGCGATGCCGTGACCACCATCATCTTGCCCTTGCTGCGGATTTTGGTGCGTGTCACGTTGCGGAACGTCTCCACGATGAGCTCGGCCTTCTGGCCGAGAGCGTAGGGGTGCAGCTCCTTGTATTTGCGGAGCAGCTTGAGCGTGGGGCTGCTGGGCACATCGGGGTTGTCGGGGACCGTGCGCGCGAGCTCGACGGCCTCCGAATAGCTCACGTAGTTGGCGAGGGGGTCCATGATGAAGCCCTCCTCGATCGCCTGCCGCATCGAGTAGACGTGGAACGGGTGGAACGACCCGTCGGACCACTCATCGCCGAACATCTCGAGCGTCTGCTCCTTCGGCGTTGCGGTGAAGGCCACGAAGGTCAGGTTCTGATGACGGCCGTGGCTCGCGAGCTCGCTGGCGAGCTCATCCTCCCAGTCGGCGGCACCGTCCTCTGCCTCCGCCTCGATCTCTGCGTACTCCGCGAGTGCGTCGCGCTTGTCGGCAAGGGCGCTCTTGAGCTTGAGCGCGCTCGTTCCCGTCTGGGACGAGTGCGCCTCGTCGACGATGACGGCGAAGCGCTTGCCCTCGCTCTCGACCTGCTCGTAGATCACGGGGAGCTTCTGCAGGGTCGAGACGATGAGACGAGCGCCGCCGTTGATGGCGTCCCGCAGGTCGGCCGAGGTCTTGTCCTTGCCGATGGTCACGACCGAGCCTATGGCGTGGTCGAAGCCCGAAATGGTCTCCTGCAGCTGGCTGTCGAGCACTCGGCGGTCGGTGACGACGACCACGGAGTCGAACAGCGGGGTGTCATCCACGAAGAGGGATGCCAGGCGATAGGCCGTCCAGGCGATGCTGTTCGACTTGCCCGACCCCGCCGAATGCTGCACAAGGTAATTCTTGCCCGTCCCGTTCGCGCACACGTCGGCGATGACCTTACGCACGGAGTCGAGCTGGTGGTAACGGGGGAAGATGATGCGCTCCTTCTTGCGCTTCACCTCGTTGCCGCGTGCATCGAGCTCCGTCTCTTCCTTGACCTCCAGGTGGAGGAACTTGTTGACGATGTCGAGCAGGCTGTCCTTCTGTAGAGCGACCTCCCACAGGTGGCTCGTGGCATAGCCGTCAGGGTTTGCGGGGTTGCCGGCGCCGCCGTCGTTTCCTGCCCCGGCGGAGCCCTGGTTGAAGGGCAGGAAGAAGGTCTTCGCGCCCTCCAGCTTGGTGGTCATATAGACGTTCTCGAGGTCGACGGCGAAAAACGCCACCATGCGCGTGTTGAACTTGAGACAGCGGCACCGCGGGTCTCGGTCCTCGCGCCACTGGCGCATAGCGTTCTCGACGTCCTGTCCGGTGAACTGGTCCTTGAGCTCTATGCCCACCAGGGGGATGCCGTTCGCATCCAGGACCATATCGATGGTCTGGTTACCTGTCTCGGCAAAGTGGAACTGGCGGATGCAGCGGCAGACGTTCTTGGAATAGCGGTCGACAGCGCTTTCGTTAAGTCCGCTCTCCGGCTTGAAGAATACGACCTTGAACGGGATCCCACGATGCTTGAAGCCATGCTTGAGCACCGCGACCATACCCAGGCGGTCGACGGCGTCGTTGAAGACCTTGGCAAATTTTGCCGTGGAATCGGAGTTGCACATGCGCTCAAAGCGCTCCCACGCCTTGGGCTGCGTTGTCTGGATGAAGTTGACCAAGGTGGCGGCGTCGAGCGCACGGTCACGGTGCTCCATGTAGCCGCTGTCGACCATCTGATAGGTGCCATCCTCGACGTAGAGGAGCGAGTGCCTGTCGTCGCACTTGAGGAAACCGCCCTCAGGCGAGCAGAGGGACGACTCTATGTCCTGCTCGAGGTTCTTTTCCTTTGTCTGCGCAGACATGCTACAGCCTCATCTCTCTCAGCTCACGACCGAAAAGAGCGAGCCACGGAAATATGCTCTTGTTTAGCACCATGTACATCTTCGCGCGCTGCTTTTCTGTCGGTGCCGTCCTCTTGTTGAACATATCCACCATGAACTCGTAATCGTTTCGGCCGTCGTAACCGTTGTACCTGTTGGGCGGAAAAGCGCCTTTCTCGTAAAGGAAGGCGTAGAGACACCGAGAGAACAGGTCTCTGTTCATGCCGTCGAGTCGTACGTCCGGCCTTCTTGCCTCGAGGGCCTCCAGCAACTTGATCGCCGCTTTCCAACCTTCAACCTCGTTCTTGAGCTCATCGTTTTCGAACTTCAGAATGCAGGTTGAGCCTATTGGTGAGAGCTCGTTCCCGTTGACAGAGTTTTTGATAGTGAACTCATACCTAATGCCCTCGTGCCCGCAAAGACAATCGCCAGAAGCGTCCCCATTGTCACGGCATCCCGTCACGTGCCATTCGGAGATAGCGGCATCCCACGTTTTTGACGATGACGCTTCCAACACGATGCGAGGGAGACGATAGGCATCACCCATTGGCTACACCTCCCGCTTTCCGGTGACGGCCTCGTAAATGAGCGACTGCTTGTATGCTTTGAGGTCGGCGATGATAGCCTGCTTGGCCCCTATCGACTCGGCAATGGAAGCATACAGGTCATCCAGTTCCGCCACGATACGCTGCTGCACCTCGATAGAAGGCACTGGCACCGCTATGTCAAACAGATCGCTTGTATACAAGCGCCTGAAACCATCCGCAACACCAGAGATGCGAATTATAAATTCATCAATCACTGCTGCTGTATGGAATACGTACTCAAGATATTTCAGTGAGGTTCTCCCCATATCGATGGCCTGATAAACGGCATATTCTGGGCTAATCAAGCCGTTGTAAGGCGACACATACATCACGCCGTAATACGCCTTTAGCTTATTGAAGACCAGGTCGCCAGCATGGACAATTTTGGCACCAACAAGGCTTGATGTCGGATTCGGTATGGACAGCTCAATAGAACGAAGCACTCCACGAGCGATCGTAATTGACAGCGGCTCTCCGATTCCGTCAGGAGATTTATCCTTAGACTCCTTCAGCACGTATTTGAGTTTCTCCCGCGGCGCTTCGTGCGAAACTCTGGTAATCATCTCTTCCAAACGTGCAGAGCGATACAGATTCAGCTCCTCGATAGACCGCTCGGCGGCGAAGACGGCACGGTCGATCTCGCCGCACTTCTCGTCCAGGAAGTCCGCGATACGGCGCTGCTCGTCGAGGGGCGGCAGAGGCACCATTTCCGACTTTAGCTCAACAAGTGAAATATTTCTTTGGATTGTGCCGACCCCTCGACTGCACAGCTCAAGCACCTGCACAAAAGGACCTCTAAATAGATAATTAGCGAAACGATCATCTATATTGCTTGTGTTTTTCTCGAAAACATAGTAAGCGGGGCTGACTATTCCGCGGTAAATAGATATCCCAACGGATCCACGCCATGCTTGTTGGTTGTTTAGAACAAAATTGCCCGGACGAACCAGCTGATACTTCAACAAAGATTTGCTTGGCTTATGTACCTGCACCCCATCAGAGTCCACATAGCGGATAACTCCACGATTCAAGTAGACCGAAAGGAGCTCTTCGCTCTCGCAATTTGTGATGGAGACCTGTGAGTACAGTCGTTTGAACGGTGCAAAAGTCCATCCCGCGGGCACCTCGCCGAGCCACTCGACGCCATTAACCTTCATCTCCCGCATCGCTAGCGCACCTCGCCGAAGAGCGCCTCGAGGCTCTTCTCAAGCGTCTTCTCGTGCTCGAGGATGCGCTTGGCGATCTCGTCAGCAGGTTCGAGCTCGGCGTACTTGTAGAACACGCGCGTGAATGGAATGGTATAGCCCACCTTGGTCTTCTTCTTGTCCACCCAAGCGTATTTGTTGTACGGGCGCACCTCGCGCTCGATATAGGCGTCGATGTCCTGGTTAAGGGGAATGTCCTCAGTGTCGGCCTTTGCCTTGTCGGCCTGCATCTTCCCGTGCTTGTTGAGGACGGGCTCCCCGCTCTCATCGACGACGGGACTCTCCACGGCCACGCGGTTAAAGCCGAACTCGACCGTCTCCATCAGACGCGCCTCGACAGAGACCTCCTGCCCGTTGGACCCTTCGCCAGTCCAGGTACCGTCGCGGTACTCGGAATACGCCCGGACGATAAGATCGCGGCAGGATTTGGTGATGTCATTCTTCTTGTCGCCGATGCCCTTGCGGCGCTTCTCGAAGCACTGGGAGGCGTCGATGAGCAGCACGTGGTCACGATGCTCGGGCGCCTTCGCCTTGCTGAAGAGCCACACGTATGTAGCAATGCCGGTGTTGTAGAACGAGTCGCAGGGCAGCTGCACGATGGCGTCGAGCCAGTCGTTCTCAAGCACGTAGCGACGGATGCCGTCCTCGCCGCTGCCGGGTTTGCCTTTGTAGAGCGGGCTGGCGTCTTGGATGATTGCCATCACTCCATCGTCCTTGAGCTTCGACAGCCCGTTGAGCACGAAGAGCATCTGGCCGTCGCCCTTGGCTGGGAGTTTCTCAACCGGGAAGCGCCCGCCGCCGGCGGTCTTGAACTCCTTCTCCACCGCAGCGGCCTGTGGGTTCCACGGGTCTCCGAACGGAGGGTTGGAGATACAGTAGTCGAACTTGAAGCCCTCGAACTTGTCGGCGGACAGGGTATCACCAAAGCGCATGTTAGCGTCGTCCTCACCGCGAATGAGCGCGCTCGCCTTCGCGATGCCGAAGGTGAACGGGTTGAACTCCTGGCCGTAGCAGGTCACATGAGCATCGGCGTCGAGCTGGCGTAGGCGTTCCTCGGTGCAACCGAGCATCTGCGAGGTGCCCATGGTCTGATCGTAGACCGTCTTGGTGATGCGATCGCCTTCAAAGACGTGCGAGTCCGCCTGGATGAGCAGGTCGGTCATAAGGTACACGATGTCGCGGCTCGTAAAGTGCGCGCCAGCATCCTCGTCGTAAGACTCAGAGAAGCGCTGGATAAGATTTTCGAAGATATAGCCCATATCCACCGCACGGATCTTATCGGGAGACATATCGGCCTGCGGCTTGCAGAAGTCGCAGATAATCTGGTAGAGCAGTGGGGCATCCGGGTCGGAGAGGCGTTCGATCTGGTCGGCGAACTTCATGCGCGCCAGGATGTCCTGCACGTTGTCCGAGAACCCGTTGATGTAGTCCTTGAAGTTATCCTCGATGTTCTCTGGGTCGGCCTTCAGTGTCTCGAAGGTGAACTTAGAGGTGTTGTAAAAGGGGTATCCAGAGGCTTCGCGCAGAAAGCCGTCCTTCACGGCAAGCGTCTTGTATTTCTCGGCAGCGACGAGAACAGCATCGTGTGTGGGAGCGAGACAATCATGAAAGCGCTTGATGACGGTCATAGGAAGGATAACCAGGCCGTACTCATGCGGCTTGTAGGGACCGCGCAGGGTGTCGGCGGCGCTCCAGATAAGGGATGCCTTCTCCTGAATATTAGCGCCAACGGCCTTGATGAGATCGTCGCTGTCTGCCATCGTTACTTCTCCTTCTTGGACAGATACTCGATGAGGCTCGTCTTTACGAGAGACGTGAAGCTAACGCCATTGAGAGCAGCCGCCTCCCTGGCGGCGTCGCGCATGTTCTTGGGAATGCGGACGGTTACTGCCACGTTCTCGCCGTCCACAAGGAAGCTTCTGAGCTCGCTCGGGGTTGCTTCTCCGTCGATAAGGTCGGCGTACTTCATGGGAACCTCCGCGATTGCATGATGCAATACAAATGCGCCTTTGATTCTAGCAAAGGACTGAAAACTAATAACCGTCTAGCACAGATGGATAGACAAGTAATTAACGCAAATAAGAAGGGAGAATAACATTCTGAACCGTCGTCTCTCCCGCCTGAAGGAGCTCGACGAGAACTAGTCGGCAACTCAAAAAGACACCGAGCAAGCCGCTAACACACTTATCACGTTCCACAAAGAGATGGGTAAGCATGACGCCAGCTTGGGCGAGGGCGCTAATGGCATAGAATTGCAGCCAGACTGCCTGAACCTATTCATCACTTGTTGCCGGCAAGCTGTTGAGCGGCGCGCCCTCGCCGGCGGCACCAAGGTGCTTCTGTATCTTCTCGATCCGCTTAAGGGTTGAAGTCAAATACCCAAGACCCTTCTTCAACTGCTTAAGCAACCTGCTATCCCTGCGATCCCCTTTTCCATTCTCCTTCTCGACATCTTCCTCAACACCAGCGATGCTGCGCTGCACGGCCTCGGCCGCTTTCCGCACCAAAATGGCCCCTTCATGCGGGCAGCGGTCAGTAGCCACATCAAGAAAAGCAAGGAGCCTCGAACATTCGACGAGCACGAACTGCGCGTAGTTCTCCCCCATCGATGCCGCCAAGGCAACGCCGCCGGAACCCAATAGACCAAGCGCGGCGCCGCCGCCCGTAATCAAAGCAGTGCCACCGGCCATGCCCATGCCGCCAGTGGCCAAGGCTCCGCCGCCAGCTGCAGCAAGGCTCGCATTGACAAGCGCAGCCCCGTGAAGGCCGACAAACGAGCCTCCGAAGATACCGACAGCAATATCCGGAGCGAGTACCGCGGCCGCCCCTCCTGCGCCTACGGCCGCCGCCACGACAATGACGCCGCCCACCAAAAGCTTTGGCAATGTACCTGAAAGCTCGCGGAAGCGTGTCCCGCAACGTTTCTCTAGGGAACGTACGGCGTCCAAATCAACTGCGTCTTGTCTCCTGGGAAATTCATCTTTAACCCAAGACCCACTCTCCTTCAAACCTTTGTATTCCTTCTTCTCTTCATCTCCCAACTGCGAATAGGGACAAAACTCGTCTAACTCCTGCGCAACCAGCAAGGCGCGTACCTTACCGCCTCGCTGCCGTGAAATAGCCTCAAGGGCTCCGTACGCGTCCTCCTCGCTCAAAAAGTAGCCGTCTGCATCAATGCCTAGGCCATCCGCGACCGAATCCTGCCACGCGCGGGCCCAGCTCCTCTTTTGCCCTTTGCGCACTTCGTTCTTCTCGTTCCTGTAGTCGTAGTTGATGGCGACAAGCTCCAGCGAGAAGGCAATCCTCGTCGTTTCTCTATCTAGGCTATAAAAGTGGAATCCATCGAAGATATCCTGGCGGCGCCTGGCGCGCTCAGCCCAGGCCTCGGAAATTTCCTCCGCCATATAGCCCCAGTCGGCATGGAGGGCAAACGCAAGGCGTCCAACTCCGGCGTAGTTTATTCGCATGAAGAGCTTCTGGGCGAAAACGACCTTGTTCCCCTCGCATTCGATACCCGCCCTAACTGCTGCCGTCGCCAGATTTGCCAGAACGAACGAAGTGCTCGAAACCGTGACCATGCGAGTGAGGGCCCTGCTGTTGTAGGGCATGAAATGCGAAGCCTTGAGCTTGCGCAAGCCGGAGGCATCACTCACTTCGCAACGTTCTAGCTCGGCCTTGAGCCTTGAAAGCATGTAGAGACAGCGAACGATAACCTCGTTGGCCACGACTGCTGGCACCTGGCTTAAAGCCTGATCGAGAAGACCGACTTCCGTCCGAAGGTCGAAGCGAATGGGCTTGCCGTCCTCGGTTTTGAACGCCGTTCCGTTAAACAGCTTTGAGATCCATTGCTGAATGCGAATATCCTCGCCCTTATAGGCAATCTGCATGTCTTGAAAAACAGGCAGGGAGGAGAGCTCCTTTAGCAGGGACAGCACAACGCCGGGAATACCCGTCCCCTTACCGGGGTTTGAACTAGACCCCGCCATGTCGCTCACGAGATGCATCGCCCAGAACAGAGTACCAAACGCGATTTTCTCTGGAACGTTCCTGCCTATAAGAGGGCAGTCGGGATCGAAGGCGGCGGCAGGCAGGTCAAAGGCGACAAACCGGCCGGCCGTATCGGTACCATAGCCTTTGCACGTGAATTGCGAGAGAATCGAACACGCAAGGCCAACCAAGCTCGGGTGGTGCGAGAAATCTCGCAGATGATGTTGGAGCCCGCCGCCAAACTCGGCGGTCAGCTTGTCCGCGGCAAGAGGAAACTCTTTCTCTAGAAAGCGAATAGCGTCTTCTAGAGTTGCATCTGCCTTTGTCATACCCGCAGACTTGGCAATCGTAAGAACGAATTTGCCAACCTTCTCGTCGCCCCACTCTTTGGCACCCTCTAGGTTGAAGTCTTTCTGCCAAAGGATATTCAACGCGCCCGTGAGGAGCCCACTAACGGCTGCAAGTTCATAGTCGAACTTTGTAGCCTTTTCAGCCCGAGGGTCAAAATCAAAGAGGACCTCCTCCCCATCGGGAGCGTCCCTAAAACCAACCAGCACGGCGCTACCGTTCAGCGGCGCAGATGTAACTTTGGGCAGTTGAGGCATGGTGTAGACTATCTCGCCACCACTAAAAACAAGTTCGTCTGCCATACCGGCTTCCTCCTGCAAACGCGTAAAATCAGATTGCTCTACGCCGCCAAATCCCTCTTCGTAGAAGTATTCGAAAATCTCGGTGATGCAGTTGCTCAGAACCTCGTCGGGATAGTTCGCCACTGGCAGCCTATACACCTCATTGTGCACGATAACGCACACAGCGTCACGGGTCTCTGCCTATCCGTCCAGCGAATCATGTTAGCAAGCCGCTCTTCGATAATGGAAGCCATCTCGATGTCCACGCTCATGACCTGCTTGGTCCCAGCGAGTGTCAGCGCGCCCTTGAGTAGGATCTCAAGCACAGCCCTCTGATGCTGATTCCGGAATCCTTCGCGCAACCATTCCGTCCGCTTGTCGCCAAATGAGCCCCTACCTCCCCTCCGCCTTCAGCTTCAGCAGCAGGTCGCTCAGCTCGGGGCACTTGCTGGAAAGGCGCGTCTGGGCTCGCTCGCCCATCCCCCACCGCTGGCGGACTTCCTGGGCGCGCGGGCTCACACGGTAGTCCCCGTCCATCATCTGCTTGAGCAACTTGGCAGTTACACGAGCATCGGCTAGGGCGCTGTGGGCGTGGCCCGTCGACTCGTCGAACTCGATGCCAAACCACGTCGCTGCGTCACTCAAAGAGACGCGCCCGTGGCTGCCCACTTCCATGATCGAGGTGTAAAAAGCCTGCAGGTCGGCCCAGTCCGTAGGAAATGCGGCAAGGTCGATGTGCTTTGCTTGGCACTCGGTCAAAAGCTGTCGACGATCCGCTCCGCTCCAGCAAACCACTTGGGCGGAGTAACGACCGATCCAATCGCTGAGCCTTTTGATCACCACATAGAGCGGATCGGCCATCGCGGTGTCCACGGCCGATATCCCCGTAAGCTCGCGGACGGGATACGCAACGCCTTCGGTAAATTCTGTCTGCACAAACTGCGAGAACTCGCCCATAACGTTGCCGTGATAATCGAGCTTGACGGCGCCGACCTCGATAATCTCATTGCGCAGTCCACGACGTTGGCGCTGCTTTGGCACCGGCGCAAACTCAAAGTCCAGCACAATCTGGCGCGCAAAGTTCGTCGTATCGATAGCCGAGATACACGGCGCCTTTTCAGCTGACACGGTTATGGCCTTTCTCCGTCAAATGCCGCTTGCTACATAGGCGGCTACATTGCCGTAAGGATAGGCGCCCGTGCGGACATGAAGGCGGGACGCAATGCCACGCGCGCCAGGCACACGCCATACAGTCGGCCCCAAGAGCGCCGCCCACTCTATTCAAATGGATGAAAAAGATTGAGGCCCGGTGACTTGAATCAGAGGTCATCCCGGGCCCATCAGAGCTCGAAGAGCTCTTGGTTGCTTTGGTCTCGCTCTTCACGGCGCTTATCGAACTTTCCGAGGCACTCAAGCAGCATTCGAAGCATAACAAGTCGCTGCCATTAAGGCACTGACCTCTTGACCAAGCAACGGCGCTGCCCAGCTCTTCACCACTTGGGCTGCCGTCGGCCTCATTTTACCCACAGACGTCGGGCTTAACAAATGGTTTTTCAGTCATGAAGTCTCGACGCTCGCCCGACTCGTCCGCTATTCCAGCCACCACTCCACGTCCACGGAGCACTCGACCTCGATGGGTTCCGGATCCAGCACCGTTTCTCCAAGGCCTCCGGATGCCCCATCGGGAGCGCCCATGGCAGCGCAGTACACCCCACCATAATCCCCCGGCCGGCTGTTATACGAGATATGCTTGATGCCGCCCAGCTTAGCCCCCGCCGCCGCAGCAAGCGCCTGTGCATTACCGCGGGCGCGCTCGACAGCGCGGGCAATCAGGACGTCCTCCGCCGCGCGCTCATCCGCAAGTTCAAATCGAATGTTCATGTCGGCATGCGATCCGCAGGTGTTGAGCGCCGTCCACACAGCCGCACAGTCAGTCGAATCGACAGGCGCGGCAACCGTGCCGTACGCATAGTAGTCGTAGCCCACGATAATTGCCCTTTTGCGCGTCGTCTGCGCATAGCAGGTGTACCGGCGACACGTTAACTCGTCATCCAGACCAAAGGGCGCCAGCGCAGCAGCGACCTTGGCGCGATCGGCGTTGTAATCGTCCAGGCACGCCTCCTTGGTATCAAAGCGGCCGCCAAAGCCAATGCTAAAGATCACACGATCGGGCATGACCTTATCCTCGATCCGGGCACCAACGCTCACATAACCGGTCTTATCCGCTGCCATGGCATCCGTCCTTTCCACGAATGGCTACGTTGCAGTAAACATAGCCGCCCGTGCGGACACAAAGTTGCGCGGCGGCGCCGTTGCGGGCCCTGGGACGCATCTTCCATTTGAGGCCTCTACCGGAAAACGAATCCCATTCTGAGCGTCGAATCCGGGACGCAGTTTCCGGTAGAGGCACCGCTGGGAAATCGCGCCCCGGTTTAGAGCCATAATCTGGGACGCCGTTTCCGCTTGAGAGCCGATTCGGAAACGACATCCCACTCTGGGGCCGAAATCTGGGACACGCTTTCCGCCGGCATTCCGCTGGCAGCTAGCACGACAACAGAGGGGCCCCGTTCCAGCCATTCGAGGACAGGCTTTACCCCCGAGCAGCGTTATCCCGCTCACACATCTCGGCAAACGAGATCAGCTTGACGTCTCCCCTACTCTCCGCGGCATCCCGACATCCCTGCGTAAAGCCGCTTTTTGAGAAAAGCGCATAGCTTTTATGCTGCCGCCTAAAGAGCTCGCTTCGGTACACGAGCTTTTCCAGAACATCCTCGCCTACCGGTTCATTGCGCCATTTGCACTCCGCAAACAGCGCAGCGCCCTCGCCATCGTCAACAATCAAGTCGATTTCTTCCTGCGTATGCGTGCGATTATCCGTCCCCCACCAGCGCCCAACGCTTGCCGGAACCACATCGAGCTGGCCCGCGCGTGCGAGTTCGTACACGTATTGCCTGCATATAAGCTCAAAGACCGTGCCCATGTAATCCGATACGTGCGGCTCAATGCGCTCATACGCTATCTCGGCCATATCGTTTTGAATCAGCCCGATGTTCTGCGGAACAAACTTGTACCAGAACCTAAACATCTGATCGCTCAGCAGATACACGGCTCGCTTATTGCTCGTCTCGTTTAGGGGCAGCTCGCGCTCGACAATCCCAAGCGACGCCAGCTTATCCACATAGCTCTTTACGTTGCTCGCAGGGATTCCCGTAGAGCTCGCAATCTCCGAGTTCTTCGAGCGTCCCTGGGCAATTGCCTGTACGATCGCATCATATTGCTCGGGATTGCGGCACTCTTGCAATAGCAGGTTACTCGGCTCCTCAAAGAGATAGCCCGTAGGAGTAAGAAAAAGACGTTTGATGTTGTCCTTGAGCGGTGCGGCAGGATCGACTTTCTCGATATATGCAGGAATGCCACCCGTCATGCCATAGCAAACTGCAGCGTCTTCGCGACCCATGCTCTGCCACAGGCCGAGGGTCGTCGTAAAATCGAGCGGCATGATCTTAAACTGGGCCGTACGCCTACCGTATAGTGGGCTCTCGTAGCCCAACACCTGTTCCTCCATAAACGAAAGAGACGAGCCGCATAGGATCAGCATGAGCCTGGTCTCTTTGTACAAGTGGTCGATCTTGTCTTGCAGCAACGAGCTGATTTCGGGATTCGATTGGGCGAGATAGGGATACTCGTCAATCACGACAACCAAACGTTCCGCGCGAGCCATGGTGGCCAATGCATCGAACGCTTCGTCAAAACTACGAAACGACACGCCTGCAGCACCAACCGAGCCTGCAAGTATCGCCTGGCTAAAGCCGTGCAGGTTTGCCTCCGCATTGGTACGACGAGCTTGAAAGTAAATAGCCTTCTTGCCTTGGATGAATTCTGTGATGAGACGCGTTTTGCCCACACGACGACGGCCGTAAATCACAGGCATCTCAAAGGAGCCCGTGCCATACAGTCGATTGAGCTCGGACATTTCCGCCGTTCTTCCGATAAACATAGGACCATCCTTCCTTTACGTTATAGCTAGCTATATTATACCTTCCTATAATATAGCTAGCTATAACGTGATTCGACAAGCGGCGCACGCAAAAGGGGCGGTACACCACCGCACGTGGACCGTCCCGGAAAATGTATCCCGTTCTGGAGCCAAAAACTGGGCCGTAGTTTCCGCCAAGCATGCCATCCGGAAAGCGCTTCCCGCTCTGAGCCTGAATTCTGGGATGCACTTTCCGCTGAAGCTTCTACCGGAAAATGCATCCCATTCCGAGCGCTCATTCCGGGTCACAATTTCCGCAGATACAAGGCGACAGTCCGCCGCCCTTATCACATACCTTCAAATATGCGATCCAGAAACACAAAACAGCAGATAGAATGCTCTTTTTCAAAAAGTACACGTCCCGAAACTTACCAAGACTTCATATCCAGCTACCGTTCACGGTCGCCGATTACCGCCCACCGATTCAAACAAGAAATATGTCGCCAAAAGCAGGTCATCTACCTGCATGGTTAGATTTTGGTCAGCTTTTGGTCAGCTGAGCGGCAAGTTCCAGCTGATACGTTTTTGCTACCCAAAAGGAGGCGGTAGCTCATGACCCATTGCAATGACCAGCTCATCGACCAACTGCTCACTCAAGCCGAACAAGAGGGGCGCTGTCTGATTCCCCCGAGCACGGCGATCCGAAAAGCGCTCCTTCGGCGCACCAGCGGCACGGTTGTCTCGCCCATGCCGGGGTTGTTTGCGCGAAAAACGCGCTGGGATGAACTCAACCGAGCGCAACGCCATTGCGAAATCCTCCGCGCCCTTGCGATCATCCATCCCGATTGGACGTTCTGCTCGTTTTCGGCAGCTTGCCTGCTGGGGCTCGAGGTCTCGTGGCGACACCTGAACGTCGTGCATGTTTGCAGCTCGACAAAGCCGTCGGCTCGTCCGGGCGCACATATTCAGCGACACCAGATTGAGCCGGCCGGAGCAATACGCAGAGCCAGCATATCGGTAACGCCGCCCATCCAAACGGCCACAGATTGCCTGCTACAAACTGGTTTTGCCGACGGCATGCCCATTGCCGATTCGGCGATCTCAAAGCTCGGCCTTGCGACGGAACAGCTGATGGAGGCCGTTGAGCAACGAGCGACTGCCCGCAATGGTCGCGCGATTCGCACCGCCCTCACAACGCTTCGATATGCCGACGCCCGCGCCGAGAGCGGTGGAGAATCAGTCGCCCGCGCCGTCATGATCGAGACCGGCTTCGCACCCGACCAACTGCAATACGAGCTGACGGACCCCTTCGATTCGACCGAGACTATGCGAACGGACTTTGCCTGGGAGCGCCAGGCGCGGGAGCTCACGTTGGGAGAACTCGACGGGTTCGTCAAATATACCGACCAGGCCATGTTAGCCGGGCGCACCACCGCCGAAGCACTCGTTGCCGAACGGCAACGCGAAGCGCACCTGTCGCTCTACGGCCATCCCTTGCTGCGCTTTACCATGAGTGAAGTCCGCTCGACAGGAGTGCTCGCAAAAAAGCTGCAGACAGCAGGCATCCGGCAGACCGCGCTGCCGACATGGCTCAACGACGTGGACCTGTAGGAGCTGCTAGGCCACGCATCGCCGGATCGCACCCCCCTATTTGGGCCGCGTTTTCCCAACGACCACGCCAACGGAAAGCGCGTCCTAGCCTGGACGCTCAAAACGGGATGCACTTTCCGGATGGCGGGCCTAGCGGAAAGCGTATCCCGGAATCAGGTCTCGGAACGGGTCGTGCTTTCCGGTTGAGTCCTTCAGCGGAAACCGCATCCCGGAATAAACGCTCAAGCTGGGATGCACTTTCCAAGTGAGCGGTTAACGGAAAGCGCATCCCATTCTGAGCGCCAAATCCGGGACACAGTTTCCGCATGCGGAGGCGCTCCAAACAAAAGGCCCCGGCTCGCGATGGAGCTGGGGCCAAAGGCGCAGCGTATGTAGTTGATGCTCAGTGCGAACAGCCCGTCAACAATGGCTGTCCGCACCCTACCCTACCCGCGGTGACGGGCGCGGCTGTAGGGCGTATCCACCATGGGCAGATTTGGACGCAGCTTGCCGTCAAACGCGCGGTAGGCGTTCTGCACGGCGGGCGCCGTGGGGATCGTTGCGATCTCGCCGATGCCCTTGCCGCCATATGCCACAGGCAGCAGCTCGTCCTTCTCCACGTAGATGGCGTGGATATCCGGAATCTCGGGCGCACGGAACAGCCCGAGCGTACCGTACCTTGCCTGGGGCACGCAGTCCTTGAGCGGCCAATCCTCGGTAAGCGCATAGCCCATACCCATGAGCACGCCGCCTTCGATCTGACCCTGGATGGAGATGGGATTGACCACCTTGCCGGAATCGTGCGCGGCATAGACCTCGCTCACGCGGCCGTCATCATCCAAAATGACCACATGCGTGGCAAAGCCGTAGCAGATGTGGCTCTTGGGGTTGGGAACGTCGGCGCCCAGCTTGTCGGTCGGCTCCAGGTACACGTAGCCAAACTCGCATCCCTCGAGCGCCTTGATGGCGGCCGTGGAATCCTGAGGATGCATGCCCTGGCCGGCGACGAGCTCCTGCGTGCGCAGCTGATAGGCGCGACCGTCGTCGTACTCGATCTTGACGCCGTCGCCATGCGCGCTCACCGGAGCGGCGGGCGCAGGCTTGCCGGCCTCGATGCCAACCATGGCATCGCGCAGCAGGAAGGCGGCACCGCGCACGGCCTCGCCGGTCACGACCGTCTGGCGCGAGCCAGACGTGGTGCCGGAGTCGGGAGCGTTCTCGGTGGAGCACTCGCCATTGGCAATGCAGCCCAGCGGCAGACCGCACGCCTCGGCAACGTCCTGCAAAAAGACCGTGTTGCAGCCCTGGCCGATGTCGGACGTGGCGGCATAGACCACAGCCACGCCGTCCTCGACGCGAATCTTGCAGCGACCGGCGTCGGGCAGGCCCACGCCCACGCCGGCGTTCTTCATGGCGCAGGCGATGCCGGCGTGTCCGGGATGCACGTAATAGGCATCCTTGACCTCGAGCAGCGTCTCCTTAAGCGCCGTGGAGCAATCGGCGATCTGGCCGTTGGGCAAAACCTCGCCCGGCTCGATGGCGTTACGGTAGCGAATCTCCCACGGGTCCAGGCCGACCTTCTCTGCCAGTAGGTCGATGAGGCTCTCGAGCGCAAACTCGGACTGACAGACGCCAAAGCCGCGGTACGCACCGGCGGGCGGGTTGTTGGTGTAGTAGCCAAAACCGCGGATGTCGGTGTTCTGGTACTTGTAGGGGCCGACGGCATGCGTGCAGGCGCGCTCGAGCACCGGGCCGCACAGCGACGCGTAGGCGCCGGTATCAAAGTTGATCTCGCAGTCCAGACCGGTAAAGATGCCCTCGGCGTCGCAGCCCAGCGTAAAGGTGCCGTCCATGGCATGACGCTTGGGATGGAAAGCGAGCGACTCGGCACGCGTGAGCTTGCACTTCACAGGACGCTGGAACTTATATGCGGCGAGCGCGGCCAGGTGCTGGACCGAAACGTCCTCCTTACCGCCAAAGCCGCCGCCCACGAGCATGGTCTCGACGACCACGCGCTCGGGCTCGTTGTCCCAGCCAAACATGTGGGCACACTCTTTACGCGTGTCGTAGGCACCCTGGTCGGTCGACTGCACCTTGACGCCGTTCTTGTACGGGAAGGCGACGGCGCACTCGGGCTCCAAGAAGGCATGCTCGGTAAAGGGCGTGGTAAAGCGCTGTGTCACGGTGAACGCACTCTCTGCCAGCGCCTTGGCGGCGTCGCCGCGCGTCACATGGCGGCTCTGGCACACGTTGTCCTTGAGCTCCACCGTGTTGCCAAAGGCAAAGAAGCTGTCATGCAGACGCGGCGCGTCGGCGGCCCTGGCCTCGGCAATGTTGCGCACGGGCTCCAGCGGCTCGTAATCGATCTTTACGAGCTTCTTGGCCTTCTCGAGCGTCGCCTCGTCCTCGGCAACCACCAGCACGATGGCGTCACCCACGCAGCGGGTGATATCGCCCTGGGCGATCATGACGTCCCAGTCCTGGATAAGGTGGCCGACCTGGTTGACCGGCACGTCCTCGGCGCGCAGGATGCCCACCACGCCGGGCAGGGCCTCAGCCTTGGAGGTATCGATGGAGAGCACGCGGGCGCGCGGATACTTGGAGCGCACGGCGCTGGCATAGGTCAGGCCTGGCTGATCGAGCTCGTCGATGTCGTCGGGATACTTGCCCTCGCCGAGCACCTTCTTGCGCACGTCGATACGGAAGGCGCGCTTGCCCACGCCGTAGTCATCGCCGCGCTCCAGGTCCTCATCGATCTGCTTTTCGCCGCGGAGCACCGCAGCGGCCAGCGAGATGCCCTCGATAATCTTTTTGTAGCCGGTGCAGCGGCAGACGTTACCGCGAATGGCGTACTTAATCTGCTCCTCGGTGGGCTCGGGGTCCTCGGCGATGAGCGCTGCGCCCGCCATGACCATGCCGGGAATGCAAAAACCGCACTGCACGGCGCCCACGGCGCCAAAGGCGTACACAAAGGCCTCGCGCACGTCCTCGGGCAGGCCCTCGACGGTCACGATGTTGCGACCGGCGGCAAGAGCGGTGGTCAGCACGCACGCCTTGACGGCCGCACCGTCCACATGGATGGTGCAGGTACCGCAAGCACCTTCGGAGCAGCCGTCCTTGGCGGAATGGATATGCAGGTCGTCGCGCAGGTAGCGCAGCAGCGGTTTATTCTCCGTCGTCGTGCGCTCGACGCCGTTAACGGTAAAAGTGAATTCCTGTGCCATGGTGATTCCCTTCTACACGCCGGCGGCGATGCCGGTGCGGTCGTGGATGGCGCCATGCGGGCAGACGACGGCGCACATGCCGCACGACAGGCAGTCCACGCCGTCGATATGGGCGCAGTTGTCCTCGATGCGGATAGCGCCGGCAGGGCACTTTTTAGCGCACATGCCGCAACCGATGCAGCTCGTGTCGCAGATCTTGCGAGCGATGGCGCCCTTATCGGTGTTGTTGCAGCGCACCAGAATGTTCTGGTAGCCGGGAACGAAGGCAATCACGCGCTGCGGGCACGCCATACCGCACAGGCCACAGCCCGTGCACTTGGAGCGATCCACGCGGGCGATGCCATCGACCAGCGCAATGGCGCCGTGGGGGCAGGCCGTGACGCAGGCGCCACAGCCAATGCAGCCTTCGCTGCAGCGGGCGTCGCCGCCTGCGGAAGCGCAACCACTTCCGCAGGCAACGTAGGCCACGTTATGTTGAATGGATTTGGCCATAAGAGACTCGCCTATTTCTTAAGAAGGTACGAATAGTTGTCGCGCACGGCCCTGATGGTCAGGCGGACGGCCTCGGGAAGACCGGTGTTGACAGCATCGACCGAGACGGTGCGGACCATGCCGGCGACGCGAACCTTAAAGTGGTCCTCGTCCACGGCCAGGAAGCCCTCGTTCTCGGAGTTCTCCATGTCCTCCTCGCTCCAGAACAGGGTGAGCTTGTCCTTGTAGGGACGACCCTCCTGGTAGGGGCAGAACACGGCGCAGTTGCCGCACTCGTTGCACATGCCGTCGACGTGGACGACCTGATGCTTGGCCAGGCCCGGCACCTTAATTGCCACGTTGGCGCGGTTGGGGCACACATCGCAGCAGACCTCGCACACCGAGCCGCAGCCCAGGCAGCGAGTCTTGGTGCAGTTGCGCTTGTCGCGGCACAGCGACCCCTTGCGCTCGTAGCAAGTGTCCTCGCGACCGGTCTGAGCATTCTGGTCGGCGTACTTGTTAAAGTCCACGCCGGCGATGGCACGGGCAACCTCGGCGGCATCGGCGATAGCCTCGACCACGGTGGCAGGACCGCGGCGGCAGTCGCCCGCAGCCCAGACGCCCTCGACGCCGGTGGAGGTGGCGGCAAGGCGGCCGCGACGGTCGTGCTCGATGCCCGCGGCATCGTACAGGCTGGCATCGATGCCCTCGCCCACGGCGCAGATCACCGTGGTGGCGGAAAGCTCGACGGTCTCGCCCGTGGCGACAGGGCTGCGACGGCCGCTTGCATCCGGCTCGCCAAGCTCCATAACGTCGCAGGTCAGCACGGCGCCGTTAAGTGCCTTGGGGGCCAGCAGCTCGCAGAACTCAACACCGTCGGCAAGAGCAAGATCAAGCTCTTCCTCGTCAGCGGGCATCTGCTTCTTGGTGCGGCGATACACCAGGCGCACGTTCTTCACGCCAGCCAGACGCTTGGCCACGCGGGCCGCGTCCATGGCGGTGTTACCGGCGCCAATGACCACGACGTCCTCGCCCAGCTCGAGCTTCTCGCCCTTCTTGGCGGCCTCGAGGAACTCCAGCACATCGAGCTCGGCGCCCTCGCCCAAGCCCGCAGAGCCGGGCATCCAGGCACCGGTGGCCACGACCACGTCGGTAAAGCCCTGGGCCTTGAGCTCGTCGATGGACTCCACGCGGGCGTTGAGCTGCACCTTGGCACCAAAGGCCAGGCAGAGCTCTGCGTCGTGAGAGATATCGTCGCTGGCGATACGGAACTCGGGGATCACGTGACGGACCACGCCTCCGAGCGAGTCGCGGGCTTCGAAGATGGTGACGGGCACGCCGGCGCGCGTCAGGAAGAACGCGGTCGCCAGGCCGGCCGGGCCGCCGCCGATAACGGCAACGTTGCGCTCGCCGTCGTTGGCAATAGCCTGGGCGCGCAGCTTAGGCAGCACGGCGGTCATGGCCTCGCGGGCGGCCTTGAGCTTGCTGGCGCGAATCTGGGCGCCCTCGGGCTCGTAGAACGCACGCTCGCAGGCACGGCCGCAGGGATGCGGGCAGATGGTGCCGGTAATGAACGGCAGGGCATTGCGCTCGATGATGATGTTGAGTGCGTCCTCGTAGCGGCCCTCGTCAACAGCCGCCAGGTAGGCGGGAATATCCTGCTGGATGGGGCAGCTCGTACGGCACGGCGTGGTAAAGCAGTCGGAAAGCGGGCTCTTGCCGGCAACCTTGCGGTCGGGCAGCGGGCGCAGCGGCTTCTTGTAGAGCGGGTTGGTGAGCGAGTCGGTCTGGATCGCGGTCACTGCCTCGAGCGAAATGCCCTCAAACGGCTTGCCGTCCAGGTCGGCAAACTCGCCGGCCATCTGGCTAAAGCGCTCGTAGCCACCGGGCTTGAGCACGTCGGTCGCCAGGGTGACGGGCCAAATGCCGGCGTCATACAGAGCGCGGATGTTGTAGACCGTGGCGCCGCCGGAGTAGCTGATGCGCAGCCTGCCATCGAACTGCTCGGTAATGCGGCGGGCAGCCTCGATGGTCAGCGAGAACAGCGAACGGCCGGACATGTACATCTCGGTGGAGGGCAGCTCGTTTCTCGTCACGTCGACGGGGAACGTGTTGGTCAGCTTGACGCCAAACTCTAGGCCGCGCTCGGCGCACAGGGCAATCAGGCGCTCGAACATAGGCACGGCATCGGCCCACTGCAGGTCCTCGCGGAAGTGCGTGTCATCGAAGACGATGTAGTCAAAGCCCAGCTCGTTCAGACGCTGGCGGGCAAACTCATAGCCCAGCAGCGTGGGGTTGCACTTGATGTAGGTGTTGAGGCCCTTCTCGGCGATCAGATAGGTCGCGATGCGCTCGATCTCCGCCGGCGGGCAGCCGTGCAGGGTAGACTCGGTGATGGAGTTGGAGACGCGTGCCGGGATGGATTCGACAAATGCGGCGTCGACATGCTCAAACTTGTCCAGGTTGGCAAGCGCCCATGCGCGGCACTCATTCCAGACGTCAGAGCCGCTGGCGTCCTTCATGCCCTCGATGTAGGCATCGACCTTGGGGCTCTTGATGCCTTCTAGGTCATAGCCCACGGACATGTTAAAGACAAAGCCGTCCGGGCTGCCCAGACCGTACTCGCGAGCGATGAGGTGGCAGGCGAACCATGCCTTCACGTACTCGGCAAAAGCCTGCGGAACCTCGAGCTCGGTCGACCACTCGCAGTTGTAGCACTCGTCCTGCGCCACGATGCAGGGCTTGTTCACACACTTGGAGAGCTCCTCGCCGTCCATAACCTGAACGGTCTTGAGCTCAAAGAAGCGGGAACCGGCCACATAAGAGGCCACGATGTTCTGGGCCAGCTGCGTATTGGGACCGGCGGCCGGGCCAAACGGAGTCTCGATGCGCTCGTCAAAAATGGGAAGCGCGCCCTCCTGGTTGGCCGTGACCATCTTACGCACGCCAAAGACGGCGCCCTGAGTCTTGTGCTCCTCGATGATCCAGTTCATCAGCTGCGAAAACGGGATCGGCCTCATGATGTCGCTCATAATGAGCTCCTCTCTGTAACGCCCGGCGAGACCGCGCGGCGGGCGCAAATACGGTGTAGCGCTAGCACAGCGCCGGCGACCCCGCGGAGGCCGCCTATACGCGCGTCGGATGCGGCGAAACATCCGACGCGCGTGAATCTACTTGTAATTAGTAGGCGCGATCGTTGAGCGTGCTCCAGAGCTTCTTGGACTCAGCCATGGTCCACGCGTTGATCTTGTCCTCATCAATCCCAACGAACTCGCGATCCTTGTACAGGACGCGGCCGTTGATGATGGTGGTGCGGCAGTTTTTGCCCATCATGCCAAAGAGCATGTGGCCGTCGATGTTCTCCTCGCTCAGCGGCGTAAAGGGCTTGTAGTCCATGACGATGACGTCGGCGGCAGCGCCGGCCTCGAGCACACCGAGCTTGCGATCGAAGTACTTGCTCGCCATCTTGGCGTTGTTCTCGAACAGCATGGTCATGGCCTCGCACCAGCCCACGTTGGGCATGGCGGCGTTGTGGCGCTGAATGATCAGGAAGACCTTAAGGCTCTCGAGCATATCGTGGGTGTAGGCGTCGGTGCCCATGCACACGGGGATGCCACGACGGAAGAACTCGAGCACGGGGGCGCAGCCCACGGCGTTGCCCATATTGGATTCGGGGTTGTTGACCAGCCAAGTGCCGGACTCCTTGACGATATCCATCTCGGCAGGCGTCACGTGGATGCAGTGGCCGAGCATGGTGTCGGGACCCAGCAGGTTGTGCTGCAGCAGGCGCTCGACGGGGCTGATACCACCGCGGTTGAGGCGGGAATCCCACACGTCGTTCATGCCCTCGCACACATGGATGTGGAAGCCGGTCAGGCCGTTGTTGGCCTCGGCCATCTTATCCATGGTCTCGTCCGAAAGCGTAAAGGTAGCATGTCCGCCAAACATGGCGGCGATCATGTGGTTGTCGTTATCGCGACGCTCCTTGGCGGCCCACTGGGCAAATTCGGCGTTCTCGGCAATGGCCTGGTCGCACTTTTCCTGGCCGCGGCGATCGGAGACCTCGTAGCACAGGCACGAACGCATGCCCAGCTCCTGAGCTGCATCCTTAATGGTAAAGAGGCTTCCCGGGATCTCGCAGAAGCTCGCATGGTGATCGAAGATCGTGGTGACGCCATCACGGATGGAGTCCAAAATCGTGGCATAGGCGCTGGCCTTGGTGCCGTCGAGCGTCAGGTTGTCGTCGATCTTCCACCACTGCTGCTCAAGATTCTCCAGGAAGTTGGTGGGGTTGCAGCCCTTAATGGCAAGGCCGCGGGCCAGACCCGAGTAGATGTGGGTGTGGCAGTTGATGAGTCCGGGCATGATGAGGTTGCCCTGGGCATCGACGTACTCGGCATCCGGGTACTTGGCCTTGAGCTCGCGCTCGGGGCCCACTTCGACGATCGTATCTCCGTCAATGGCGACCGCACCGTTTGGAATGAACGGGGTCTGAGCGTTGCGGGTAAAGACGGAACCGTTAGCGACCAGAAGCATGGATGCTCCCTTCAACATCAGAGGCGGGGTTTGACACCTCTGACATGGCGGAGTGCGAAGCGCCGGCCTACACCGGAAACGGGCCCTCTCCCGTCAACGCTTCACCAAAGGGACAAACCCTTTGAAGTGCGGCTTGGCGCCGCATGGCGTCGGCAGACGAGGCGATGCGTCCGCCGACGAATAGCACCGAATTGGTTACTTCTTGCTCTCGGGCAAGACCAGATCCACGGCAGCGTCCTTGGCAGCATCGATGTGCTGAGCCACGACCGGCGTCTGCGGAAGGATCAGGTTAAGGACAATGGCCATGATGGCGGTGGGGGTTACGGCATTGGAGCCGATGACGGTGGACACCCAGGCGGGCATACCCTCGCCGGCAAGGCAACCGCTGGCCATCCAGATACCCAGGCCAAAGACGACGGAGGTGCCGACGATAGTGGTAGTGCGCTGCGTGAGGCCCTCGCGGGTGAACATGCGCACGCCGTTCATGGTGATGGTGCCAAAGACGCCGACGGTCGCGCCGCCGATGACGGGCTGCGGGATAGCGGAAAGGACGGCAGAGAGCTGCGGGAACAGGCCGGCGATGGCAAAGACGGCCGCGATGATCACAAAGACCCACTTGTTGACGACCTTGTTGGAGCAGATGATGCCCACGTTCTGGCCAAGGGCGCTGGTGGGAAGACCGCCCAGCAGGCCGCCGACCATAGAAGTGAGGCCCTGGGACACGATAGCGCCGGAGAGCTCGCGCTCGGTGGGCATACGGTCGATGGAGCCCAGGCAGGCAGCGGAGACGTCGCCGATAACCTGGATGGCGACCATGGGGAACACGACGGCGAGGGTAATGCAGACCTCGGGATCAAACTCGAGCGCGTAGGGCATGAGCTTGGGAAGGGCGAAGACCTGAGCGGTGGCGACGCTGGAGAAGTCGATCATGCCAAAGGGGATGGAGACGATCATGCCAACGATCATGCCAAAGAACACGGATCCCAGCTTGAGCGTGCCCTTGCCAAAGTTGGCGAGCGCAAAGACCACGGCGAAGGTGATAAGAGCGACGCACCAGGCCTGCGGGGTGCCCCACAGCGGCGTACCCATACCGCCGGCCATATACTTGACGGCCGTGGGATACAGCGAAACGCCGATGGAGAAGATGACCGTACCGGTCACGACGGGCGGGAACAGCCACTTGATCTTGCTGTAGGCCAGGCCAAAGAGGACCGCGACGGCGCCGCCGACGATCTCGCCACCCAGCAGCGCACCAAAGCTAAAGCCCGAGGCGCCCATGGCCTGCAGGGCCGGCAGGAACGCGAACGAAACGCCCATGACGATGGGCAGCCCGCCGCCGATGCGACGGAAGGGAGCGAAGGCCTGAAGGGCCGTGTCGATCGCCGAAAGAATGAGCGCGACCTGGATGATGTCGGTACTCTGCTGGCTATTAAAGCCGTAGACGCCGGCCATAATGACCGCCGGGGTAATGATGCCGGCAAACGATGCCAGTACGTGCTGAAGGGCACACGGGATCATTTCCTTAACGGGAGGCATGCCTTCGCGAGTGAACAGGGCTTCAGTGCCGTTCGTAACCGTCTCCTGGGTCATTTGACCACCAATCCTCGAAGTAGTTGTTTTCGCATCTAACGCTCTATTGTGACGCAGTGCGGGGTTGAGGTTGTGCCTTCATTGCATATCGTATTAAAGATGATTCTCATTCTCAATAATAATTTTTTGTTATCAGACTATTCTTCAGCTGAAATAACGCATTTCCGCAGGTCAGGAAAGTGTCTGGTCAAAATAACATCTAACTTTTCTTTTGGTCAACCGTTTACCGCTAAATTCCTACCGTTCGTCTGCATTACGCAATGTACCTGCGGATATACGAGATGATGGGCAGCGTGTTACCATGAGAAAAAATTGTTATGAACATTTCCGATTTCACCCAAAGGAGTTGCCCGTGAACGAGACCGTACGTCGCTTTTTGCCGATGGTCGATTTCCTGGAGCAGATACTCGGCAAAAACAGCGAAATCGTGCTGCACGATTTCTCGGATCCCGACCACGCCATCGTCGATATTCGCAACGGCATCGTAAGCGGCCGCAAGGTCGGCGGTCCCGCCACCGATCTGGCACTCAAGATCATGCACGACGCCAAGTATCGCGACCTGCCGTTTATTACGGGCTACGAGGGGCGCGGTGCCGGCGGCAAGACGTTGGAGTCAGCGACGTACTTTATCCGCGAGAATGACGAGATCGTCGGTATGCTCTGCGTCAACACCGACCTCTCGACCGTGCGCTCCATCAACGCCATGGCGCAGCAGCTCATGGCGTGCTTCGACGCGGCGCCGACGCGCACGGAGCCCGCCCCTATCGAGGTCGAAAGCCTTTCGGAGTCCACACAGGAGCTCATCGACCGCAGCATTGCCGAGTTGCTGAGCGCGCGCGGGCTGGATGTAGCGTCGCTTGGTCAGAGCGACCGCGTGGACGTCATTCGCCACCTCAACGGCAACGGGGTGTTCATGCTCAAGGGCGCCGTGGCCTGCGCCGCCACCGCGCTGGGCATCTCGGAGCCCAGCGTCTACCGCTACCTGCAAAAAGTTCGCAAGGAGGGCTAACGAGCAAAATGGAGCGCGGCTCCACAAGCGATCCGTCACTTAACAAAAGACCCTGCAGCTCGCACGCGCTGCAGGGTCTTTTTGCATGTCATGTTTAGTTGTTGCCAACGCCTTAGAGAGCGGCGACGACCTCGATCTCGACCAGACCGCCAGCCGGAAGGGCGGCAACCTGGAAAGCGCTGCGCGCGGGGAACGGAGCCTCGAACTTGGAGGCGTAGATCTCGTTCACGGCAGCGAAGTCGGCAATGTCGGCCAGGTAGACCGTGGTCTTGACGACATCGGCAAACGTAGCGCCGGCGGCAGTCAGCAGGGCCTCGACGTTAGCGAGGGACTGCTTGGCCTGGGCCTCGACGCCCTCGGGCATCTTGCCAGTTGCGGGATCGATGCCCAGCTGGCCGGACAGGAACACCATGTTGCCGGCCTGGATACCGGGGGAATACGGGCCGATGGCTGCGGGTGCGTTATCGGAAGACACGACGGTCTTGCTCATGTTTTTCTCCTTACGATCAAATAGAGAGCGTGAGCGCGGCGTTCGCACCGGGAGGCACAGTTCGGTCTGAACACCGCGCTTGATTGGGATAGTACTCAAGGTTTCCGCGCGATGCAAGATTATTATCACGTTGCGAGAATATTTTATCGCCCAACGGTTTCCCCGAACCGCTGAACGGTTCTCATGTGGAGCAGCCAGTCCAAGCTGCTGAAGACTTTATCCCGCTTGGAGCACGGGCATCGCCTGCCGCAACGGCACCACTATACTTTTGAATATCTGAGCATTTTGAAAGGCAGGATATGACCGCAACCGCCAGTCGAACCACCAACCGCAGACCCGAGCTCTTGGCCCCCGCCGGAGGGCCCGAGCCCTTTGCCGCCGCACTCGCCGCCGGGGCAGACGCCATCTATTGCGGCATGGGCAGCTTCAACGCCCGCCGCAAGGCCACCAACTTTACCGACGAGGCCTTTGAGCAGGCCTGCCGCGCCGCACATCTAGCCGGGTCGCGCGTCTACGTCACGGTCAACATCGTCATCAAGCAGTCCGAGATGGGCGATGCGCTGCAACTCATCCATCGCTGCTCCACGCTGGGCGCCGATGCCTTCATCATCCAGGACTGGGGCCTGTTCTTTGAGGTCAAGCGCACGATGCCCGGCATCGAGACGCACATCTCAACCCAAGCAAACATCCACGACGACCGCGGAACCCTTTGGTGCCGTGAGCAGGGCGCCGACCGAGTGACCTTGTCGCGCGAGCTCTCCATTGACGAGATCGCCGCCATCCACGACGCCGCACCCGATGTGGACCTCGAGGTCTTTAGCCACGGTGCCATTTGCTTTTGCTACTCGGGCCTGTGCCTGCTCTCGAGCTTTGCCATGGCGGGCCGCTCGGCCAACCGCGGCATGTGCGCCCAGCCCTGCCGCTTGCCCTACGAGCTGATCGACGAGAACGGCCGCTCGCTCTCCCCTGCCGGTCGCGAGCGTGCGCTATGCCCGCGCGACACCAACACTTCGCAGCTTGTTCGCCGTCTGTATGACGCCGGCGCCGCATCGCTCAAGCTCGAGGGCCGCATGAAGGCCCCCGATTACGTGTATTCCATCGTCGATGTGTATCGTCACCAGATTGATGACATGCTGGCCGGGGTCGCCGTAGATAAGGACGAGGTAGCCGCCCGCCAGCGCCAGCTCAAGCGCTGCTTCAACCGCGACTTTACGCACGCCTATCAGGACGGCACCTCGGGCGGCGAGATGATGAGCTATGAGCGTTCCAACAACCGCGGCCAGATCGTGGGCACGGTGCTGGGCAGCCGTCTGGCCAACCGCGATGTGCGCGGCCTCAAGCCCGACGACCGCCGTCGGCGCGCCGCCATCGCCCGCATTGAGTTGTTTGAGCCCGTGGGCAAGGGCGACCTGCTGGAGCTTCGCCACGATAACGAGTTTGACCAGTTCCTGACCACCATTGCCGCCGATGATGCCGCCGCCGGCGACATCATCGAATGTCGCGTGCCCCGCAGCATGCCCGAGGGCTGCCGCGTCCGCGTGATTCGCAGTCAGCGCGCCATCGACGCCGCCGGCGCCGCGCTCAAGCGTGATGTGCTGCGCCGCCGAGCTGTTGACGTGTCCGTCGTGGCGCGCCTGGGCGAGCCGTTTACTGTCACACTCACCTGCTGTGACAACCCCGCGCTCACCGCCACCGCCACGGGCTTCACCGTCGAGGCCGCCAAGACCCGCGCCGTCGAGGCATCCGATCTGGTTGAGCATGTGGGCCGCATGGGCTCCTCGCCCTTTGAGGCCGCAAGCTTTGACGTTTCGCTCGACGCCGGCTGCGGTATGGGCTTTTCCGCCGTGCACAAGGTGCGCGCCACCGCTTGTAAGGCGCTGGAAGAGGCCATTCTGGCACCGTACGAGGAGCGCGCGAAAACGCTCAAGCTGCCGGCGATTGTCACCAGTGATTCCCGCCCCATGCCCGAGCACTACCGCGATGAGCCGCAAATCTGCGCCACCGTCACCTCGCTCGAGGCCGCCGAGGCTGCTCGCGCCGAGGGTGCAACGCGCATCTACATGACCACCGACGCGCTCGATGCGGCCGAGCTCTCCCCCGCCGATGCGTTTGAGCAGGGCATCGTACCCGTGCTCGACGAGGTCTGCCGCGCCGTTGACCACGTACGCATCGACCCGTGGGTTGTTGCCGGCGCCACGGTCGCTATTGGCAACATCTCTGAGCTTGCCCTGGCCGCCCAGGTTGGCGCCACGGCCGAGATTCGCTCTTGCCTGCCGGTGCACAACACGCCCTGCATGGAGGCGCTTGCCGAGCGCGGAGCCGGTGCGTTTTGGCTCTCGCCCGAGATCACGCTCGACGAGATTGTCTCGCTCGGCGCCGCGGCGCCCGCGACTCTGGGCATCACCGTCTTTGGCCGCCCGCGCGTCATGACAAGCGAGCATTGCATTCTGCAGGTTGCCAACGGCTGCATCCACGATTGTGCCAACTGCCGTCTGCGTGCCCGCAAGCTCTCGCTCAAGAATATCGACGGAAAGGTCATGCCGGTGCGTACCGACATCCACGGCCGCTCTCGCCTGTACGATGCCTACCCCATCGACCTCACGCCTCAGGTTCCACAGTTACTCGATGCCGGCGTGCGCCGTCTTATGGTCGACGGAACCCTGCTCGAGACGGATGAGGTGGGCCGTGCCGTCGCCCGCGTCCGTCGTGCCGTCGAAGCAGCTCAAGCCGGCCGCAAGCCCGCCGCCCGCCTACGCGGGGCGACCTCGGGCTGCATGTTTATGGGAATCAGCTAACCGAAAGGCTTACACGTGAACGAAGAACCTCAAGTCCTCTACTGCGACGCCTGGCTCATGGCCATCGACAAGCCCGCCGGCATGATTGTCCACGGCGACGGCACCGGCGAGCGCACGCTTACCGACTACGCCAGCGACCTGCTGCTGGCGATGGGCGACGGCTTTGCCGCGACCGACATGCAGCCGCTCAATCGCCTGGACCGTGACACCACCGGCGTGGTGCTGTTCTCGCTCGACAAGCAGACGCAGCCCGCCTTTGACCAGATGATTATCGACCACGCTTTCGAAAAGCACTATCTGGCGCTGGCCGAGGGCAAGATCGACTGGAACGAAAAGCTCATCGACAAGCCCATCGCCCGCGACCGCCACGATAGCCGAAAGATGCGCGTCGGCGCCAGCGGCAAGCCGTCTCAAACGCGCGTGAAGGTGCTCAAACGCCTTAAGAGCCGTCGTGGCCTGCCCACGCGCTCGTATATCGATGTCGAGTTGCTCACCGGCCGCAAGCACCAAATCCGTGTGCACCTGGCAAGCGAGCATCATCCCCTGGTTGGCGACGACCTGTACGGAACGCCGCGCCCCTGCGGCCTGATGCTCCACGCCCACAGCGTGTCCTTCACGCATCCCGTAACCGGCGAGCACATCCACATCGAAGCCCCCTGCCCCTGGGAGCCCTAAACCACCACAATGGGGACAGGCGCCTTCGCGGTGGTTTTGGCCTTAGCCCGTCCCCTGCTGTTAGACCGTGATGACGTTGTCCATTGCCCGGTACTTGGCGGGAACCTCGCCTGCGGTAATAATCGTTGCGTCACGGAAGTCCGCGAACTTGACGGGCGCCACCATGCCAAATTTACTGGCGTCCGAGATTACGAAGCGTTTGGCGGTATGGCGCATCGAGATACGCTTGACCTGTGCTTCCTCGATATCGGGCGCCGTGAAGCCCTGCTCGGCGGCAATGCCGTTAGAGCCCCAAAAGCCACAGTTGAAGTTGTAGCGGTCTAAGGTTGCCAAGGCATCGGGGCCAACGAGCGCCTCGGTCTCGGGTTTGAGCTCGCCGCCCAACACCACGGTACGCATGCCGCGCAAAGCAAGGTGCTGAGCATGGAGCACGGAATCGGTCACATAGGTGACATCTTCAAGGTGTGGAAGATGCTCGATGAGCCTCAGCGTCGTCGAGCCCGAGTCGATGTATACAAAGCTCTCGGGCTCCACAAGCGCCGCCGCACGGGCGCAGATACGCTCCTTGTCGTCGTTATGGAGGTCGCTGCGCTCATTAAGCGTTAGGTCGCGCGTCACGTGCGCGCGCTCAAGACTCGTCGCTCCACCGTGGACCTTGGCGATGCGATGAGCTCGGTCGAGCGTCTGCAGGTCGCGCCGAATGGTAGACGCCGTCACGCCCAGGGCTTCGGCAAGCTCCGGCACGGTAACCGAGCCGGCCTGCTGCACCATCGACACGATCGCGTTGAGCCTATCTTCCGCAAGCATCGCTTACTCCTCCTCGGGGTACACAACTCCCCAGTCGGCGCGGAGCTTGGTCATAAGCTCCATAACATCAGAAGCATAATCCAGCAGCTCGCGCTTGGAGTCGTCGCCGGCAACGGCCTTCTCCAGGTCGGCCATCTCATAGCACAGGGCGTAAGCCTCGGTGCCGGCGTGGACCTCCTCGCGGTGGCCGTCCGCAGTCCACACGATGGTCGCGTGATCGGCACGCGGATATTCATTGACCTCGATGTAGCACTTGTCGAAGCTGATGACCGAGCGCTTGGGCTGCTTGGAGTGGAGCGTAAGGCTCACGACGCCCAGCTGCTGCTCGGCATTTCGGCAGACGATGCCACCCGCGACGTCAACGCCAGTCTCGCAGGTGTTGCCCAGCGAAACGACCTCAGCGGGCTGGCTTGCCATAAAGAGGCGCATGACGGACAGGGCATAGACGCCAATATCGAGCATGGCACCGCCAGCAAGGTTGCGATTGTAAAAGCGGTTGGTCAGGTCGCCGTACTCCTTGTAGCTGCCAAAGTTGAGCTGGGCGAGGTTCATGCGTCCAAAGTCGCCGGCATCCATGCGGCGGCGCAGCTCCTGGTACAAGGGCATGTGGAGCACCGTGGTGGCATCCATAAGGACCACGTTGTGCTCGTCGGCGATGGCACGGGCCTCGTCGAGCTCGGCAGAGTTGAGGGTAATGGCCTTCTCGCAGAGTACGTGCTTACCAGCTGCCAGAGCGGCTCGCAGGTAGGTGATATGCGTGTTGTGCGGCGTGGTGATATAGACTGCGTCAATGTTCGGATCGGCGTAGAGGTCCTCGACCGTTTCATAGACCTTCTCGATGCCATATTGCTCAGCAAAAGCCTGAGCCTTGGACAGCGTGCGGTTGGCGACGCCCGCAAGCTTGCGACCGGCAAGAGCGAGAGACTGGGCCATCTGGTTGGCGATAACGCCGCACCCGATCACAGCCCAACGAAGCTCGGGAGCCGTAAAGATATCATCGGGGAATGGCTTGTCCTGGACCGAAGTGAACGCTGCTTTTGCGGCTGCTTCGGCGTCGAGCGGAGCCTGTTTGGAATCTGCCATTATGTGCCTCCTGAGTCATCGGAAGTCCTTCATTTCCAACAGCCTTATATTCGCACAAATGCGCGCGCATTTGCTTGTATTTGCGTGTTTATTTGTTTATCGGTCATTATTTAACCATAGTTAGCAGATATTTGCGCGGCCATGCGCATCATCGCGCAAGACTCTGCGCGTAAATGCGCATGCGACAAACCTTGTGAAACATATAGGGGCGGAGCACCATAGCCCTAAAGACAGAGCCAGCTGCATTACTTCACCCCTCTGGGGGCACCAGACATCAAAGGACTGTCCCTAGGTGCCGCTTTCGTTGAAGCCTATCCCAGATGGCCAGATATACAAATCTAAAGACTGTCCCCATCAACTAGCCGTTTAAGAACATCCCCAACGACAAGTCATTTAAGTCTGTCCCCAATGAGTAGGGATAGAAAAAGGCCCGGGTGCCTTGGGGCATCCGGGCCTTTGCTAGCAACTTGATGTTGCGGGCAGCTTAGAACTTGTGGCCGCACTTCTTGCAGACGCGCAGCTTGTTCTTGCCGTCCTTCTCGTGACCGACGCGGGTAACCTTACCGCACTCGGGGCAAACGAGATTGACGTTGGAGGCGTCGATAGGAGCCTCCTGCGAAACGATGCCGCCCTGCTGGTTGGCAGCGTTGGGCTTGACGGCCTTCTTGACGACCGAAACGCCCTCGACAACGACCTTGTTCTCGGCGGGGAGAGCACGCAGGACAACGCCCTGCTTACCGCGATCCTTACCAGAGAGAACCTGGACCTTATCGCCCTTCTTGATATACATATATCTCCCCTAACTACAGGGTCTCGGGAGCGAGCGAGACGATCTTCATGTACTTCTTGTCACGAAGCTCGCGAGCGACGGGCCCGAAGATACGGGTGCCGACGGGCGAACCATCGTTGTTGATGACAACGCAGGCGTTCTCATCAAAGCGAATGTAGGAGCCATCCTTGCGGCGGATCTCCTTAACGGTGCGAACGACGACGCAACGGACAACGTCCTTCTTCTTGACGTTGGCGCCAGGGGTAGCCTCCTGGACAGCACCGATGAACACATCGCCGATGCCTGCATAACGACGCTTGGAACCGCCAAGCACCTTGATGCAGCGAATCTTGCGAGCGCCGGAGTTGTCGGCGACGTTCAGCATGGTTTGCATCTGAATCATGGTAGATGTTCCTCCGAACTAAGAACCGAAGAGAGGTGCGCTGCCTTTATACGGCCTGTGGTATGCAAGCCAGGCATACGCACATCTTCGGAAACGTACAAGTCGTAAGAGCGACTGCTTATTTAGCGCGCTCGACGACCTCGATGAGGCGCCAACGCTTCATCTTGGACATAGGACGGGTCTCCATAACGCGGACGGTGTCGCCCACGCCAGCCGTGCACTCCTCGTCGTGAGCGTGCAGCTTCTTGGAGCTGGTCATCATCTTGCCGTACTTGGGGTGACGCTTGCGCTCGGTGATGGTGACAACAATGGTCTTGGCACCGGAGACGGAGGTAACGACACCCGTACGGACCTTACGCGAGTTACGCGAATCAGTCATGTTCTCTCCTTAGGTCCTACTCGGCGACAGCGGACTTCTCCGCTGCAATCTCGCGGGCGCGCTGCTCCGTGAGGACGCGAGCGATGTCCTTCTTCACGGTGTTGACGCGAGCGGTGTTGTCCAGCTGGCTGGTGGCCATCTGGAAACGAAGGTTAAAGAGCTCGGCGCGCATTTCCTTCAGCTTCTCAACGAGCTGAGCGTCCGAGAGCTCACGAATCTCTGCGGGCTTCATTAGTTCTCCTCCTTGGCGGCGGCGGCGTCCTCAGCAGCCCACTTGGCCTCGAGAGCGGCCTCCTCAGCCATCTCCTTCTCGATGCGCTGCTCAGCGTTCTTGGCAGCAACAATCTTGGTCTTGATGGGGAGCTTGTGCTGCGCAAGACGCAGAGCCTCGCGAGCGACCTCCTCGGGAACACCCTTGACCTCGAACATGATGCGGCCGGGCTTGACGACGGCCACCCACTCCTCGGGGTTACCCTTACCAGAACCCATGCGAGTCTCGGCAGGCTTCTTGGTGATGGGCTTATCGGGGAAGATCGTGATGTAGACACGACCGCCACGCTTCATGTAGCGGGTCATGGCAATACGAGCGGCCTCGATCTGACGGTTGGTGATCCAATGGGCCTCGAGAGCCTGGATACCAAACTCGCCGAAATGCAGCTCGGTATTACCCTTGGCCTGGCCCTTCATGGAGCCACGCTGCACCTTGCGGTGAAGAATACGCTTAGGGGCAAGCACTACTGACCCCTCCTCTCGGAGTTACGACGACGAGGACGGGAAGAGCCCTCGAGTGCAGGGTTGGGAACAGGCTGGCCCGGGAGCTTCTCGCCCAGGTAGATCCAGACCTTCACGCCGCAAGCGCCCATGGTGGTGCTGGCGACAGCCGTGCCGTAGTCGATCTTGGCACGGAGGGTGTGCAGAGGCACGCGACCCTCGCGGTACCACTCACGACGGCCCATCTCGGCACCGCCGAGACGACCGGAGCACTGGATACGGATGCCCTTAGCGCCGGCCTTGCGGGCGGACTGGACAGCCTTACGCATAGCGCGACGGAAGGCAACGCGGCCCTCGAGCTGCTCGGCGATAGACTGAGCAACGAGGTTGGCGTCGAGCTCGGGGCGCTTGATCTCGACAACGTCGACGGAGAGCTGGCCCTTGGAGACGCCAGCGACCTTCTCGAGCTCGGTGCGGAGGGTATCGATCTCGGCACCCTTCTTACCGATGACAACGCCGGGGCGAGCGGTGAGGATGATGACCTTCACCTTGTCGCCAGCGCGCTCGATCTCGACACGGGAGACAGCTGCGCGGGAAAGACGCTTCTCGAGGTACTTGCGGATCTCGAGATCGTTACCGAGGGTCTTAGCGTAATCCTTCTCTGCGAACCAGCGGGAGCGCCAGTTCTCGGTGATGCCAAGACGGAAGCCGGTGGGGTAGACTTTCTGACCCATACAGCTTTACGCCTCCTTTCGAGGAGCAACGACGACGGTGATGTGGGAAGTACGCTTCAGAATGCGAGAAGCGGAACCCTTGGCGCGGGGACGGATGCGCTTAAGCGTCGGACCCTCGTCAACATAGGCAGCGGCGACAACCAGGTTGTCGGCACGCAGACCGTTGTTGTTCTCGGCGTTCGCAACGGCGGAACGGAGAACCTTCTCGACATCCACGGCGACGGCGCGGTCGCAGAAGTGGAGGATGTCGAAGGCCTGAGCGACAGGCTTGCGGCGGATCAGATCGACCACCAGGCGGGCCTTGCTGGGGGAAACACGCACGTACTTAGCGACGGCGCGAACCTCGGTGGCCTCAGTTTCAATAGACTTAGTTGCCATTTACGGTTAACCCCCTATTTGGCCTTGTGGCCACGGAACGTACGAGTCGGCGCGAACTCGCCGAGCTTGTGACCAACCATGGACTCGGTAACATACACGGGCACATGCTTGCGGCCGTCGTGGACGGCGATGGTGTGACCAACCATCTCGGGGAAGATGGTGGACGCGCGGGACCAGGTCTTCACGACGTCCTTCTTGCCAGCCTCGTTCATCGCGGTGATACGCGAGAGAAGGCGAGTCTCCACGAACGGGCCCTTTTTGAGACTTCTGCTCATAAGTGCTTTCTCCTAAAACTCGGTATCCGAAATTACTTCTTACGGCGACGAATGATGTGCTGGTTCGAGACCTTCTTCTTCTTGCGCGTACGAAGGCCCTTCGTCGGCTTACCCCAGGGGGTAACGGAGGGACGACCAGAGGTGTGGTTCTTGCCCTCGCCACCGCCGTGCGGGTGGTCGACAGGGTTCATGACGGTACCGCGGACGGTCGGGCGCACGTTCATGTGACGCTTACGGCCGGCCTTGCCGATGACGATGTTGGAGTGATCGGCGTTGCCGACCTCACCGACGGTGGCGCGGCAGGTAACGAGGATGCGGCGCATCTCGGAGGAAGGCATACGAACGATAGCGTACTTGCCCTCCTTACCCATCAGCTGGCAGGAGTTACCGGCGGAACGGGCGATAGCAGCGCCCTTGCCCGGCTGGAACTCGACGGCGTGGATGAGCGTACCGACGGGGATGTCGGCGAGGGGCAGAGCGTTGCCCGGCTTGATGTCGGCGTCAGAACCGGACATGATGGTCTGACCGACCTCGAGGCCCTTGGGGGCCAGGATGTAGCGCTTCTCACCGTCAGCGTAGTGCAGCAGAGCGATGCGAGCGGAACGGTTCGGATCGTACTCGATCGTGGCAACCTTGGCGGGCACGCCGTCCTTGTTGCGCTTGAAGTCGATCACGCGGTAACGACGCTTCACGCCGCCGCCCTGGTGGCGGGTGGTGATGCGGCCGTTGTTGTTACGACCGGCCTTCTTGGGCAGGGGCTCGAGAAGAGACTTCTCGGGCTTGGTGCAGGTGATCTCGGAGAAGTCGGAGATCGTCTGCCAACGCCTACCAGCGGAGGTCGGCTTAAGGTGCTTTACAGCCATTACAATCCCTTTCAATAGGAATCCGTTAGCCATCGCAGACAGGGATTCGAGGTTCTGCCTCGGGTGCGATGACACCGGACGTATACACGGTTCCGGGCGTGTCCATTTAATACGCCCAAAACCTTGAGCTCTCGCCTCCCCTAGTTGGGAGGCATGAGCTCACTCAACAGCAGCGAGTCTTAGGCCTGGTTGCCAAAGACCTCGATGGTGTCGCCCTCGGCCAGCGTGACGATGGCCTTCTTCCAAGAACGGGTCTTGCCGGCGACATAGCGCACACGCTTGGTCTTGGGCTTGACCGTCAGGGTGTTCACGCGAACGACCTTGACGCCGAAGATCTCCTCGACAGCGTCCTTGATCTGATACTTGTTAGCATCCTTGGCGACCTCGAACGTGTACTTGTTCAGCTCCATGCCGGAGAAGGAACGCTCGGACACGATCGGACGGATGATAATCTCGTGGGCGGTCATTTATGCAAGCACCTCCCCGAAGTGAGCGGCGATGTCGGCGGGCATCAGCACGGCGTTGTTGTTGACGAGATCGTAGGTGTTGGCCTCGTCGGCAGTGATGATGAACGTCTTGGGAATGTTGCGGAACGACAGGTAGGCGTTGACGTCCTCATCGCGAACGATGATGGTCAGACGCTTGCCCTCAAGGCCGAGAGCCTTGAGCATGGCGACGGCAGCCTTGGTGGAAGGCTTCTCGAAGCCGTAGTCGTCGACGAGCACGAGCTCGCCATCGGCCAGCTTGGCGGACAGCGCGGAGCGCATAGCCAGCTTGACCTCCTTGTTGTTCATACGCTTAGCGTAGGAACGGGGCTTGGGGGCGAAGACAACGCCACCGTGACGCCACTGGGCAGCACGGATGGAACCCTGGCGGGCACGGCCGGTGCCCTTCTGACGCCAAGGCTTCTTGCCGCCACCGGAAACCTCAGAGCGGCCCTTAGCGGACTGGGTGCCCTGACGCCAAGAGGCCATCTGGCACTTGACGATGTGGTGCATAACGTGGATGTTCGGCTCGATGCCGTACACCTCAGCGGCGAGCTCGGCCTCGGCGACCTTCTTGCCCTCGCTGTTCTTTACTTCAAACTTTGCCATTTAAGTGTTCTCCTTGGTATGACGCTGGGCTAAATGGGCTGGGCCCTTAGGCCATACGGATGGCGACGAGACCATTCTTGGCACCCGGGACAGCGCCCTTGACCAAGATGAGGTTCTGCTCGGCATCGATGCGGACAACGGAAAGGTTCTTGACGGTAACGCGCTCGTTACCCATGTGACCGGCCATCTTGACGCCCTTGAGGACGCGCGCAGGATAGGCGCACTGACCGATAGAACCGGGGTGACGCTGGAAGTGAGAACCATGCGTCATAGGACCGCGGCGCTGACCCCAGCGCTTGATGCGACCCTGGAAGCCCTTACCCTTGGAGGTACCGATGACGTCGACCTTCTCGACATCAGCGAAATCAGCGACGGTGACGACCTCGCCGACCTTGTGCTCCTCGCCGTTCTCGACGCGGACCTCACGAAGGAAACGGACAGGCTCGACGCCAGCCTTAGCGAAGTGACCAGCCATGGGCTTGTTCACGTTCTTGGCCTTGATGTCGCCGAAACCGATCTGGACGGCGTCATAGCCGTCGGTTGCCTGAGTTTTAACCTGCGAGACAGCGCAGGGGCCAGCCTGGATGACCGTGACGGGAACGACGTTGTCGTCCTCGTCCCAAACCTGGGTCATGCCAATCTTGCGGCCGAGAATCATGCTGATCAAGATATGATCCCAACTCTCGCGTGGTCTTGGGACAATGCGTACACCACCGAGCGTACGCCCCTAGAGGACCACTACTTACACGACGTGCTCCCCAGTCTTGTATTGCGTCCGGACTACCTGACAACCCTATTAAGCAGGCATTTTGTCCAGCCAGAATACTCCCCTGGTTTCACACAGTTGTTTAGTATACACGGCTGCGGGCGTATCCATCGAGATTCATATTTCACTCACATTGTTTACGCAGGTAAAGTGCGTGGCACGTTCCCAGTGTGCGGCGGAGGGGGCGGGCCTGAGACATATTAAGGTTGCTGCTCTACAGTCCTGCTCACGACGGAGAGCACATTAAGTGCTCTCCTGTTCGTGCGGAACTCGCGACAACCTTAATATGTCTCAGGCCCGCCCCCTCCGCCGCACACTGGGAACGCCACGTTGATGTCTGCTAAACCTTGCTCGCTCGGGCTAATGACTTTGTTGGGGGTCCACTATTTGCTGAAGGGTGAACTTACATTGATAAGGTTCGCCTTCTGTTTGTGACTTTTCCTCGTCAAAATCGAAGATCATGATGGCGCAGTTGGGAAGTTTTGTTGGGAGCCCGAAGCCCTCTGGGGCTGCAGCCTTGATGAATTGGCGGCTGGCGCTGCCGTGGCTTACTGCTAGTAGGGTTTCGGTGTCCTTAGCGCTCATGAGATTGGTGAGGGTGGCCACCATGCGCGCTTGCAGGGCTCGGCTTCCTTCTCCTCCGTAAGGGACCAAGGCCTCGCCTGGATCCCAGACGTCGGTAGGTAGCGCGTCGTGCGGGCCCTCTTCGAAGGTGCCGTAGCAGCGCTCGATAATGCCTTCGCAGGGCTCAACGTCAGCGTCTGCGCCGAGAAGCTCGGTTGCGACGAGGCTTGCCGTGGCCATGGCTCGGCCCAAAGGGGAGGAGACCACTTTGTCGGGAACGACGTTGTGGGCTTTGAGCCACGCGGCTGCCATCCCGGCTTGCTGACGGCCCAGGTCGGTCAGCGGTGAATCGCAGCGGCCCTGGACCAGCTTTTTGACGTTGAACTCCGTCTGACCGTGGCGGAGTAGATACAGCTTCTTCATGCTCTCCCCTTCTGCATAACCTGCTTTGCCGGCACAGCCTTACTCGTGGGTATGCCCTACGTAGTCTTCGTCGATCGTAATCTTGGCAATCGACTTGGGATATTCCGATTCGACCCGTTGTGCCAGCGCGTGCTTTAAGTCTTCGGCACTCATCTGCAGATCCGAGGGTCGCACGCAGTCAAAGATCACGTTGGTGTGCGTAGGACCCGGCACACAGCGCAGATCGTGAATTGTAAGACGGCTATCGATCTGTTGAGCCATGGCGTTGATGCGCAAACGCATGCTTGCCAGCTTGGGGTCATCGGTCACGATGGGATCGTAATGGAGCGTAACGATCATGCCGTCTTCGTTCCTAAACGCCTGCTCGATGTTATCGAGCGTGTCATGGCTTTCCAGAGGGCTGGCCTCGGCTGCCATCTCGGCGTGAGCGCTTGCGAACTTCCTGCCCGGGCCGTAATCGTGAACCATCAGATCGTGAACGCCCAAAACGCCGGGATAGCTCATGATCTTGTCTCGAATGTGCTTGACCAGCTTAGGATCGGGCGTCTGGCCCAAAAGCGGGCTCACCGTATCCTGGATGAGTTCAAAACCGCTCCAGCCAATATAGGCACCAACGGCAAGGCCGACCCAAGCGTCAAGGTTGATGCCCGTCACCTGCGAAACAATTGCGCACGCCAGTACGGCGCCCGTGGCAAGAACATCGTTCTTGGAATCCTGCGCGGTCGCATGCAGCGTCTCGGACTCAATGCGATCGCCGAGCTTTTGGTTGAGGGCCGCCATCCAGAGCTTTACGACCATCGAAAGCACTAGAACTGCCACCAGGGCAAGCGAGAACTCGACAGGTTCGGGGTGGATGACGCGCTCGACCGAGGACTTCACCAGCTCAACGCCAATCAGCAGCACGAGCGCCGCCACGACCAATCCCGAGAGATACTCATAGCGACCGTGGCCGTAAGGATGCTCGGGGTCGGCCGGCTTGCTCGCCAGCTTAAAGCCCAGCACGCTCACGATATTCGAGCTGGCATCGGACAGGTTGTTCATGGCATCCGCCACAATCGAAACCGATCCCGAAACCACACCAATTGCGCCCTTCGCAGCACAAAGCGCAACATTGGCGACAATACACACCATGCCCGCTAACGTGCCCACACGCGCACGATCGCCCTGCGCACGACGAACGATCCACTCGACCATCTTCATCAGCCCCCACGGTACTACCTATATATCTATTGCTCAAACGGATTGTAGTGTAGCCACTTTGTCCTCCAGATACAAAAAGGCCGCAACCCACACGGGCCACGGCCTTGGAACACGACAAAGGGATCGTCCTTTTGTCGCACAGGTTTATGCGCTTACTTCAGCAGCGCTCGCCACTGTTTCGGGCGAATCGGCTCCGTCCTCCGTCGCCTGCCCCTTCGCCGGCACCACGCCAAAGCAGTAGCTCAGCGCCGCAGACACCACAAATGCCACACCGCCGGCAGCGCAGCACCACAGCAGGTTCGAGATGCCGCCTGTGGCAAAGCCAATGACCATGAGGACATTCGTCATGCCGATGGTATAGGCCGTAACGTGGCCCACGGCCGCAACAAGGCCTCCGACGGCACCGCCAATGGCCATGCACGTCAGGCACCTGCCATATTTGAAGCCGCAGCCATACAGCGCCGGTTCGCTCACACCACCAAGAACACCCGAGATCGAATAGCCCAGCATGAGCGCCTTCTCGTCCTTATCGGCAACGCGAAGCGACGCGCCAAAGGGCATGCCCCAAACGGCAAACGTTGCCATCGTCGCGGCGATCAGAATGCACGAATCCGTTCCCACACTCATAAACTGCGCGTACGCAAGCGATAGGACAACGTTGCTGACACCCGCGATCTTAAGAAACTCCCAACCCGCGGCAAGCCCCATGAGCGTGAGCAGCGACACGATGCCACCGGAATTGCCAAGCATAAACATAAGCTGGCCCAACAGCATGCCCAGATAGCTGCCCGCCGGCGCTGTAATACACAGCGAAACCGGAACCATGACGAGCATGGTTGCAAACGGAACGAACGAAAACGCCACGGCCTTAGGGATAACGCGCTGAAAGAAGCACTCCACTCGCCATAGCACGGGCACCGAGATGAGAACCGGGATAACAGTCGTCGTGTAATCGTTGACCGGCGCGGGAAGCAGACCATACACGGAAGTCATCGATGCCCCCGCCGTCGATGCGGCATCGACGAGTTTAAGCAGATCGGGCGCAATCAATACGCCGCCCAGCATCATGCCCAGCTGCTCCGAGCAACCGAGCTGGCGGGCGGCCGCCCAACCAAGATATATGGGCAAAAAGTAGTAGCCGGCGTTATAGAGCCAACTGTAGAACAGGCGATAGATTTCGGAATCGGCAGACCACAGGCCCAGCATGCCTTCGCCCATAATGACGGCGACGGTGCGGAACAACGCCGCGCAGACAATAAACGGCAGCGCCGACATCATGCTTTTGGACAGATAGTCCACCACGGCCATGGCATTTGATGAAACCGTCGTTGTAAACGAGGTGTTAGAAACTTGTGACATGGAACGCCTTTCCCAATGTGACATGCGGACTGTCCCTTTGTCACATCGTGCGGTACCGACCGATTGTGCGGTACTTTTCATAGCGGAGGTTTGTGAGGGTCGCGTCGTCGAGTTGCCCAAGCGTATCGAAGGCATCAAATGCCGAGGACATGACGGCACCAGCGATCTCCTCATGCGACAGGCCCCTATCGTCAACAATGCCGTCGATGATGCCGAGCGCCAACAGATCGGGGGCCGTGAGCTTAAGCGCCTCGGCGGCCTCATTCGCGCGCTCGGTATCCTTCCACAGGATCGACGCGCAGGCCTCGGGGCTCACGACCGAATAGGCCGAGCTCGAGAGCATCAGGATGCGGTCGGCCACGGACAGCGCCAGCGCGCCACCAGAGCCGCCCTCGCCTGTCACCACCGAGACAATCGGCGTCTTAAGGCCGCTCATCTCCATGAGATTCTGGGCAATCGCCTCACCCTGGCCGCGCTCCTCGGCACCGATGCCGCAAAACGCGCCCGAAGTATCGACCAGGCACAGAACCGGTCGACCAAATTTTTCGGCCTGGCGCATAAGGCGACGCGCTTTGCGGTAGCCCTCGGGATGTGCCATGCCAAAGTTGCGACGCATGCGCTCTTTGGTCGTGGTGCCGCGCTCGATGGCGATGACCGTTACGGGGCGTCCGTCTTTCCAGCCAATGCCAGCCACCACAGCGGCGTCGTCGCCAAAGTAGCGGTCGCCGTGCAGCTCCACAAATCCATCCAGGCCCAGCGAGATCATCTCGCCTGCCGTGGCGCGATCTGCCGAGCGGGTCTGCTTGACAATCTCGAGCGCGGTTTTTGGTGCCGGCGAGCGCTTAAACAAATGTCCCAGCTTTTTGCCGCGGCGACCCGTATGCACGATCTCATGCGGTGCCCCCAGGCCGGGCGCGTGCCCTTCGTGCAGCGCCAGCAGCTCGCCTACCGTGAGCGCAATCTCGCCACGCGGAACAACGGCATCGCAAAAGCCGTGCTCCAGCAAAAACTCGGAGCGCTGGAATCCCTTGGGCAGGCGCTTGTGCATGTTCTGCTCGATCACGCGCGGGCCGGCAAATGCCGTCAGGGCATCGGGCTCGGCCAGGATAATGTCGCCCTCCATGGCAAAGCTCGCGGTTACGCCTCCGGTCGTGGGGTCGGTGAGCACCGTGATATACAGGCCGCCCACCTCGCTGTGGCGCCTAACCGCCGCAGAAATCTTGGCCATCTGCATAAGCGAGGTCACGCCCTCTTGCATGCGCGCACCGCCCGAAACGGTAAAGCCGACAACTGGCAATCCCAGCTCGGTCGCTCGCTCAAATGTGCGACAGATCTTTTCGCCCACCACAGAACCCATCGAGCCCATCATAAAGTTGGCGTCCATAAAGAAGAGCGCTGTATCGCAACCGCAGATTTTGCCCCTGCCGCACACAACGGCATCGCGCTCGCCCGAACGCTCGCTCACGCTCTTGAGTTTGTCGGCATAACCGGGAAACGAGAGGAAGTCCTCCGACGCCAGATTAGCATCCCATTCCTCAAACGTGCCCTCGTCGACCGTCATGCGCATACGGTCGCGCCCGCTCACGCGAAAGTGCTTGCCGCAACGAGGGCAGACCTCGAGGTTGTCGTGCAGGCGCGCCTCATCGATCACACGGCGGCACTCTGGGCACTTGATAAACACGTGGCGCGCAGGAAACTCGGCGCACGACTCGGTCATCGGCCCCTCGAGAACGTTGACCGTCTTCGCTTTTCTATTCATCAGCATAGAGATGCCCCATCAGATCGGTGTGATACATGCCCGACAAGAACTCGTCGTTTGCCAGCACGTCGAGCTGAAGCTCGCTGTTTTCGCTCACGCCCTCAATCACGAGCTCGCCCAGGGCCGAGCGCATCTTGCGAATGGCGCCGTCACGTGTGGGCGCACACACGATGAGCTTGCCGAGCATGGAGTCGTAGTACGGCGAAACTTTCGCACCGGCAAACATGGCGGAATCCCAGCGCACGCGCGGACCACCCGGCACACGCAACGCGGTGACCGTTCCGCATGACGGCAGAAAGTCCGGCGTTTCGGCATTGATGCGGCACTCCATAGCATGGTTGCGGACCGGCATGTCCTCCTGCTCAAAGGGCAGAGGCTGGCCGGCCGCCACGCGCAGCTGCCACTTGACCAAGTCGGTATCGGTCACAAACTCCGTAACCGGATGCTCCACCTGTAAGCGCGTGTTCATTTCCATAAAGTAGAAATTGCCGTCGTCCGAATACAGGAACTCGATGGTACCGGCTCCTTCGTAGCCGACGGCACGAGCCAGGTCACGCGCTGCCTTGTGCATGCGAGCACGAATGTCGTCGTGTCCGTCGAGGCACGGCGCGGGGCTCTCCTCGATTAGCTTTTGGTTGCGCCGCTGCACCGAGCACTCGCGCTCGCCGAGCGAAAACACATGGCCCTGCTTATCGGCCATAATCTGTACCTCAACGTGATGCGCCGGCGCGACGAACTTCTCCATGTAGCACTCGCCGTCGCCAAAAACGGCCTCGCCCTCGGCTCGTGCTTCAATAAAGGCCTTTGCCGCATCTTCCACGCGCTCGACCTTACGAATACCGCGACCGCCGCCACCCGCACGCGCCTTAATAAGCACGGGGCAGCCAATGCGCTCAGCCTCGGCCGTTGCCTCCTCGGGACTTTTGAGCAAATCGCAGCCCGGCACGATGGGCACGCCCGCCGCGGCAGCCGTTCGACGTGCGGCGTCCTTGTCGCCCATGCTGTCGATCACCTTGGCCGAAGGACCAACAAACGCCAGGCCATACTTGTCGCAGTCGCGCACGAAGCTCGCCTTCTCGGAGAAAAAGCCATAGCCGGGATGAATTGCCTTAGCTCCCGACTTCACGGCACAGGTGAGCACAGCATCGTCGTTGAGGTAGCTCTCGGCAAGACGCGGGCCGCCGATGCAATACGCCTCGTCGGCAAGCTGCACGTGCAGCGCGTCCGCATCGGCCGTGGAGTAGACGGCGACGGTCTTGATGCCCATATCGCGGCACGCGCGGATAACACGGACCGCGACTTCGCCGCGGTTGGCGATGAGCACTTTGTCGAACATGAAGCCTTCCTTAACTTTCGCGCATGAGTGCAAAAGACATATCGGCGCGGCAGCAAACCTCACCGTTGACGCTCGCAGTACCCGTCGCAAAGCGGAACGGCCCGCGCGCACGCGTGATGGAGCACACCAGATCAACCGTGTCGCCCGGGCGCACCGGACGCTTAAAGCGCACCTTGTCCAGACTCGTGTAGAACGGCGTCGCGCCGCGCGCCTCCTCATCGCCCATCAGCAGCACGCAACAGTTTTGGGCGAGCATCTCGCACTGAATCACGCCGGGGACCACCGGGTTTCCCGGAAAATGCCCCTGCAAAAAGTACTCGTCGCCCGTGATCGTGATCTTGCCGTGGGCCTCGTCGCCCACCAGCTCGGCCTCGTCGAGCAAAAGCATCGGTTCGCGATGCGGCAACAGTTCCTTAAGCTCTTCTTTGTTCATGGATATCACCTATCCGATCCTCATGAGGCAGCTGCCGAACTCCACGAGGTCGCCGTCGGCCACGCAGATCTCGAGCACCTCGCCATCCGCCTCTGCCGTCACCTCGTTGAGAACCTTCATGGCCTCGATGATGCAAAGGGTCTCGCCAGCCTTGACCTTGGAGCCCACGTGCACAAACGGCTCGTCGCCCGGCGCCGGGGCAGCATAGAAAACGCCGACCATGGGAGCGGTCACCTCGGTGCCCTTGGGCTCCGGTGCGGCGGCAGGTGTCTGCGCGGCGGGCTCCGGTGCGGCGGCAGGCATGGCGACGGGAGCCATCGCCGGAGCAGTCACGGCACCCGGCATAGGCATGGGCACGGCAACCGGCTGCGCGGCGCTCGCGCGCTCGAGTTCGACCGCGGTGCCATCGGGCTCCTCAACGCGTACGCGCGTGAGGCCGCGGTCCTCCATAACATCGGCTATCTCGGCAAGTCTTTTGGAATCCATGCTCTAGCTCCTCGTATATCTACGCAGCGCGATGGCGGCGTTGTGCCCGCCAAAGCCCAGGTTGGTCGAAAGCGCCCAGGTAAGGTCGGCGCGAACCGCGCGATTGGGCGTGTAGTCAAGATCGCAGGCGGGATCGGGCGTGTGGTAGTTAATGGTCGGCGGCACCACGCCCTGCTCGAGCGCCATGGCGCAGGCCATGACCTCGATGGCACCCGTGGCACCGATCATGTGGCCGGTCATCGACTTAGTCGACGAGACGTGCGCGGCGCGCGCCGCGTCCTCGCCGAGCGCACGCTTAATGCCCGCCGTCTCGGACGAATCGTTGAGCTTGGTCGATGTGCCGTGGGCATTGATGTAGAGGCCCTCGGAAGGCCTGACGTCGCCCTCGGTCACCGCCAGCGATATCGCGCGGGCAATGCCGGCAGCCTCGGGATCAGGGCTCGTGATGTGATAGGCATCATCGGTGTTGCCGTAGCCCACGACCTCGGCATAAATGTGCGCACCGCGCGCCTGCGCATGTTCCATGCTCTCGAGCACGAGCACGCAGGCGCCCTCGCCCATCACAAAGCCATCGCGGTCTGCATCGAACGGGCGGCAAGCCGTCGCGGGATCAGGGTTGGTGGTCAATGCGCGGCAGGACGTAAAGCCCGCAACGGCATCGGGGATAATTGCGGCCTCGGCGCCGCCCGCGAGGATCGCGTCGGCATAGCCGTGCTTTATGGCGCGGAACGCCTCGCCCACCGCATGGGCCGAGGTTGCGCACGCGGTCACCACGGGCAGGGTCGGGCCCTTTGCCTTGTGGCGGATTGCGATATTGCCCGATGCCATGTTGGGGATCATCATCGCGATCATATAGGGCGATGCGCGGCGGGGCCCACGTTCGGCAATCGTATGGACGTTGTCGACGAGCGTCGTCATGCCGCCCACGCCCGAGCCCACGTAGACGCCCAGGCGCTCGCGATCGATGGCGCCTTCGACATCAAAGCCCGCATCGTGCATGGCTTCGTCCGAAGCCGCCATCGCAAACTGAACGCAGGGGTCGAGATGCTTGGCGTCACGCTTGCCAAAGTACTCGTTGCCGTCAAAGCCCTTGACCTCGGCTGCCACCTTGACGGCAAACGCATCGGTATCGAAGTGCGTGATCGGGCCGATGCCGCACGTGCCAGCACACATTGCCGCCCAGGTGGCAAGCGCGGTGTTGCCGAGCGGCGACACGGCACCGATACCGGTGATTGCAACTCTCTGTTCCATCATGGTCTCCTCATCCAAGCCGTTCTTCGGCCCTGGTTTCTACATCGCCATTCCGCCGTCGACGCGCACGACCTCACCCGTAATGTAGGCAGCCGCATCACTCGCCAGAAAGCGCACTACGCCGGCCACCTCCTCGGGGCGCGCCATACGCTTAAGGGGAATCTGCTCCTCGGTTACCGTACGCACCTTCTCCGAGAGCTTTGCCGTCATATCCGTCTCGACAAACCCGGGGGCAACCGCGTTCACTCGTACGCCGCGGGGCGCAAGCTCGCGCGCCACCGCCTTGGTCAGGCCGATCACGCCCGCCTTGGAGGCAGCGTAGTTGGCTTGCCCGGCATTGCCCATCAGGCCCACGACCGAGCTCATGTTGACGACGCAGCCGCCGCGCTGGCGCATAAAGGTCTTGGTGAGCGCGCGCGTCGTGTTAAACGTTCCTTTAAGATTGACATCGAGCACGCGATCGAAGGCGTCATCGCCCATGCGCATGAGCAGGCCATCGCGGGTGATGCCAGCGTTGTTGACGAGCGCCCAAATGGAGCCAAAGTCGTTGAGGACCGCTTCCACGCACGCGTTGACGGCAGCGGGGTCGGCCACGTCGCATTGATATGAGCGCGCCGTGGCACCAGCCGCCTCGCAGGCGTCGCACGTCTCGCGCGCCGCATCGACGCTGCCGGCATAGACGACGGCGATATCGTAGCCATCCTCCGCCAGACCGATAGCGCAGGCGCGGCCGATACCCCGCGAGCCGCCCGTGACCAGTGCCACGCGACGTGAGTCGTTGCGCTCGAGCGCGCCATTGTTCAAGTTGCCCATGTCATTCCTTTCGGGTTACAGCCCTGTGGACTATGCGAGCTCGTCGGCAATAGCTGCGACCTGCTCGGCCGTCTCGCACGAATACACACGAACGTCGCTCAGCGTACGCTTGACCAGGCCGGACAGCGTTTTGCCGGGGCCGACCTCAATAAATGTGTCGATGCCTTGATCCTGCAGAGCATGCAGCGTATCGACCCAGCGTACGGCATGGCTCACCTGATTGGCCAAGACATCCGATGCCGTCTGGGGATCCGCCGGATAGGGCGCCGCTGTCATATTTGCCAAAACAGGAATGAGCAACGGGGACGGCGCGTGACCGGCCTCAATATATGCGGCAAGGCCACAGGTCGCCTCGGCCATATAGGGGCTATGAAATGCACCCGACACCGCGACCTTCATGGCGCGGCCGCCAGCCTCTTTTACTAGGACGTCGAGCTCCTGCAGCGCCTCGGGCGCTCCGGCCACAACCGTCTGCTGTGGGCTGTTGTAGTTGACTGGCCAGCAGTCCTCGCCGGCCTGTTTTGCCAGGCCCTCGACTTGCGCCGCATCGAGCTTGATGACGGCGCGCATGCCGCCCGGATGGCGCTCGGCAGCCGCGGCCATCAGCGCCGCGCGCTCGCACACGAGCTCAAAGCCCGCTCGCGTATCGAACGCCCCCGCAAAGGTGAGCGCGGCGACCTCGCCCAGCGAGAATCCCGCACAGGCGGCAGGTACCACGCCACGCTCACGCAGGGCGGCAGCCGCTGCCAGGTCGTGAACGAACACGCACGGCTGCGTGTTCTCGGTCTGCGAGAGCTCCTCCTTGGAGGCACTCCGGCATTGCTCGCTGGTCCCCGGGCGCACCTCGTCGGCAATGGCGAACACCTCGGCGGCCGCCGGCGATGTCTCGATCAAGTCGACGCCCATCGCGGGGTGCTGGGCACCCTGGCCGGCAAACAAAAACGCTACGCCACCCATGCGCACGCACCCTTCAGGACGTGCTCGGCGCCATCGACCAGGTCGTCAACGATTTCGCGTGCGCTCTGGCGCTCGTTGACCATGCCGGCAATCTGTCCACACAAAAACGAACCCTCTTCGTAGTTGCCGTCCTTGGCGGCCTTACGCAGCGCACCGGTTCCCATAGCACCGAGCTCCTCGGCACTCGCGCCGGAACCCTCGCTCTTGGCATAGGCGTTGGTGAAGGGGCTCTTGAGGGCGCGCACTGGATGTCCCGTCGAGCGACCGGTCGCACGCGTTGAAGTGTCGTTGGCCTTCAGGACCATCTCTTTGTACTGCTCCGAGACGGTGCACTCGTCTGCGACCAGAAAGCGCGTACCCACTTGCACGCCTTCGGCGCCCAGCATAAAGGCGGCCGCCACGCCGCGGCCGTCGGCAATACCGCCGGCGGCCACGACGGGAATGTCGACCGCATCGACAACCTGCGGCACCAGTGCCATCGTCGAGGTCTCGCCAATATGGCCGCCCGATTCGGTACCCTCGGCAACAACCGCCGTGGCTCCACGACGTGCCACGAGGCGCGCCAGCGCCACCGAGGCAACGACCGGGATGACCTTGATGCCCGCCTCGTTCCACGCCTTCATGTACTTGGCGGGATTGCCGGCGCCCGTCACGACGACCGGCACTCGCTCGTCAATCACGACCTGTGCAACCTCGTCGGCAAACGGGCTCATGAGCATGACGTTCACGCCAAAGGGCTTATCCGTCTTGGCGCGCAGCTCATGAATCTGGTCGCGAAGCCAGTTGGCGTCGGCGTTCATGGCCGCGATGATGCCTAAGCCACCCGCCTCGGACACTGCGGACGCCAGCGAGGCATCGGCAATCCAGGCCATACCGCCCTGGAACACGGGCTTTTCGATGCCGAGCAGATCGCAGAGAGGAATCTTGAGCATCTCTACTTCTCCAATGCCGCCTCGACCGTATCGGCGAACTCGCCGACCGTCTTGGGGTTCTCCTCGGTATCGAGCTGGATGCCAAACTCGTCCTCGACGGCAACGAGGATCTCGACGGTGCCCAGGCTGTCGAGACCAATCTCCTCGAGCGTGGACTCGGGCTTCATCTCGACATCGTCAAGACCGGCGGTCTCGCGGATAACGTCGCAAACGCGCTCGAAGGTCTTCTGATCTGCCATGGTAGTTCTCCTTTGGTTGTGCCCTAGGGCGTTTTTATTTCCTATGTGCGACTACTTCCAACGAAGCAGATAGCCACCTATATCCAGACCGGCGCCAAATCCAACCAAGGCGATGGTGTCGCCTGTGTGAAGTGCACCGGCGTTTGCCAGCCGGTCGAGGGCAAGCGGAATGCATGCGCTCGAAATGTTGCCGGTCTCGCGCAACGTGCGAAACACGCGCTCGTCCGGCACGCCCAGGCGCTTGACCGCCTGGCTCAGGATTCGTTCGTTAGCCTGATGGAATACAAAATGATCGATGTCTTCGACCAAAATGCCCGCATCGATCGCAAGCTTATGGACCGTGTCGCAGATGGCGTTGACGCCGAACTTGAACACGCGGCGGCCATTCATGGACAGCACGCTCGCGCTATCTGCGGAAGCCTTAAACGGCGAGGTACCGACCAGACCGGGAACGCGCAACGTCTCGACGTCGGGCGCCGTCGAAAGCTCAACGGCAAGGGGACTGTCTCCCCCAGCCTCAATCACTGCGGCGCCTGCCCCATCGCCAAAGAGCACGCAGGTGGCACGGTCGGTCCAGTCGAGCGCGCGCGTCATCTGCTCGGCAGCAACGACAAGCACGCGCTCGGCGCGACCGCGGGCGATATAGCCCTCGGCGACATCGAGCGCAAATACGAAGCCGGCACAAGCCGCCGAGACATCGAAGGCAGGGCACGTCGCGCCTAGTCGCTCAGCAACGGCACACGCCTCAGCGGGAACAAGGTGGTCACCCGTCGTCGTCGAGCAGACGATCAGATCCAGCTGGCTCGCGTCGATTCCGGACACCTGGAGTGCCCGCTCACTCGCCGCTACGGCAAGGTCGTCAAGTGACTCGGTGGTGCAGACGTGGCGGCTCTTGATACCCGTGCGGGTAAAAATCCACTCATCCGAGGTATCGAGGAACTCAGACAGCTCGTCATTGGAAACACTGCGTTCAGGAAGCGCCGAGCCTGTTCCAAGAATCGTGAAACCCATCACTAACCTCCTTTGAGTTGTTGACGTGTTTACATCGACCAAGAGAGGATAACGCATTTCAGTCTTTGTTGACGTGTTAACATTAAATTGTCCAAATGCGACAAAGGCTTCACATTGTGTCTATCTCTCGACACCATTGCGTCATTCACTTATTCAATAAGGAGGTAGCAGCCGCTATGGATGCCCAATTAACGATTGTCGACGTAACCGGATCGACCAACGATGACCTGCTCGAGGCAGGAAAACAGGGTGCGCCGCACGGCACAGGACTTGCCGCCCGCGCGCAAACGGCAGGACGCGGCCGGCGCGGCCACAAGTGGGATTCAACCGCCGGCAACCTATTGCTTTCGATTGTCCTGCGTCCATGCGTTAATCCCGCAAAGTACTCTGGTCTTGCCGCCGTCAGCGGCCTAGCGGTGCTCGAAGCACTCGAAAAGCAGGGTCTTGCAAACGAGATTGGCCTCAAATGGCCCAACGACCTGATCGCGCGAGGACGCAAGCTCGGCGGCATTCTGGTCGAGGCCGCACGCGATAACGAAGGCAAACCTTTCGCCGTCTGCGGCATTGGTGTCAACGTAAACTACACGCCCCAAGAGGTGCCCGATGGCGGCCTGGCGGCAATTGGCCTCTCGGACCTCAACGAGAGCGTTCCCGCCGTCGACATGCTCCTCGATGAGGTCTATCACGCAGTTATAGACGCTGTAGATACCTGGGCAGAGCGCCTCAACGCCAAGGAAGAAGACGCCGGTCCGCTCGCGCCCGTCCACGACGAATATATCGCTCACCTCAATTGGATCGGGAAGCACGTTATCGCCCGCTTCCCCGCTGGAGACGAGCTGGCACGAGGCATATTTAGAACGGTCGACGATTGCGGCCGCGCATGCATTGAGACCGAGAGCGGCTTGCGCGTCTTCCACTTCGAAGAAGCATCCTTGCGCCCCCTGAGCGAATAGGGCGCCGCAGCCGCCGGCTCGGCAGACGAATTCGCTATCCCAAAATCTAAACTCAAAACAAAAGGGCCCCGCTACCGTAACGGCAGCGGGGCCCTTTAAGCTATGAGCGATATCGCTTAGAGCTTGATGTCGATGTCGACGCCAGCGGGGAGGTCGAGACGCATGAGCGAATCAACGGTGCCCGAGGTGGGGTCGAGGATGTCGATGAGGCGCTTGTGGGTGCGCATCTCGAACTGCTCACGGGAGTCCTTGTTCACGTGCGGCGAGCGGATAACCGTGTACAGGTTGCGCTCGGTGGGCAGGGGGACAGGACCGGAAACGCGAGCGCCGGTCTTCTGAGCGGTCTCGACGATGAGCTTCGCGGACTGATCGACGACCTCGTGATCATAGCCCTTGAGGCGAATGCGGATCTTCTGGGTAGCCAACTTAAACCTCCAAAGAGTGCGAGAGATGTTCTCGCAGGATTACGTAACAGGGAGCTCGAACTTAGGCGTTCTTGCTCATGACCTCGTCCACGATGGACTTGGGCGCAGGCTCATAAGAGTCGAACTGCATCGTGTAGGATGCACGGCCCTGGGTCTGGGAGCGAAGGTCGGTAGCGTAACCGAACATCTCGCCCAGCGGCACCTTGGCACGGATGAGCTTACTGTTCTTGCGATCCTCCATGCCCTCGATCTTGCCGCGGCGACCGGAGAGGTTGCCCATAACGTCGCCCATGTACTGCTCGGGGGTCTCGACCTCGACAGCCATGATCGGCTCGAGCAGCTGCGGGTCGGACTTCTTGAGGGCGTCCTTGATAGCCATGGAACCGGCGATCTTGAAGGCGGCCTCGGAGGAGTCGACCTCGTGGTAAGAACCGTCGAACAGGGTGACCTTAACGTCGAGGACCGGGAAGCCGGCGATAACACCGGTGTTCAGGGCCTCCTGGATGCCCTTGTCGATGGACGGGATGTACTCCTTGGGCACGACGCCGCCGACGATAGCGTTGACGAACTCGTAGCCGAAGCCCTCCTCCATCTTCTCGAGCTTGATGACGGCATGGCCGTACTGACCGCGACCGCCGGACTGACGGACGAACTTGCCCTCAGCCTTCTCGACGTCGTGACCAGCGGTCTCGCGGTAGGCAACCTGGGGCTTACCAACGTTAGCGTCAACCTTGAACTCACGGAGCAGACGGTCGACGATGATCTCGAGGTGCAGCTCGCCCATGCCGGCGATGATGGTCTGGCCGGTCTCGTGGTTGGTGGACACCTGGAAGGTCGGGTCCTCCTCGGCGAGCTTGGTCAGAGCAAGGGACATCTTGTCCTGCTCGGCCTTGGTCTTGGGCTCGATGGCAACGTCGATAACGGGCTTAGCGAACTCGATCTTCTCGAGGACGATCTCCTTGCCCTCGGCGCACAGGGTGTCACCGGTGGTGGAGTTCTTGAAGCCGACGCAAGCAACGATGTCGCCGGCGGCAGCGTCGTCACGGTCGATACGCTCGGCGGCGTTCATCTCGAGGATGCGGCCGAGGCGCTCGCGCTGACCGTTGGAAGCGTTGACCACGTAGGAGCCGGACTCGGCACGGCCGGAGTAAACGCGGACGTAGGTGAGCTTACCGACGAACGGGTCGGTCATGATCTTGAAGACCAGGCCGGAGAAGGGCTCGTCGAAGGAAGGATGACGCTGGATCTCCTCGCCGGTGTCCGGATCGGTACCGGTGACAGCCTCAACGTCGAGCGGGCTGGGCAGGTAGTCGACGACAGCGTCGAGCAGCTCCTGAACGCCCTTGTTCTTGTAGGCGGAGCCCACGAAGACGAGGTTGAGCTCGTTGGCCAGAACGCCCTTACGCAGAGCAGCCTTGAGCTCCTCGACGGTGAAGTCCTCCTCCATGAGGATCTTCTCCATGAGCTCGTCGTCAAAGCTGGCAGCAGCGTCGAGGAGCTCCTCGCGCTTGGTGGCAGCGATGTCGGCAAACTCAGCCGGAATCTCGTCCATCGGCTCGGGGTAGGTCATACCCTTCTCGTCGGCCTTGAAGTCCCATGCAGTCATGGTGACCAGGTCGATGACGCCCCAGAAGTTGTCCTCGGCGCCCATCGGGACCTGAGCGGCCACGGCGTTAGCGTCGAGACGATCCTTCATGGTCTCGATAGCGTTGAAGAAGTCAGCGCCCACGCGGTCATACTTATTGATGAAGGCGATGCGGGGGACGTTGAAGGTAGAAGCCTGACGCCAAACGGTCTCAGACTGGGGCTGAACGCCGGCAACGGCGTCGAAGACGGCGACAGCGCCATCGAGGACGCGCAGGCAGCGCTCGACCTCGGCGGTGAAGTCAACGTGGCCCGGGGTGTCGATGATCTGGATGCGGTAGTCCTTACCGTCCTTGTTCCAGAAGCACGTGGTAGCAGCGGAGGTAATGGTTACGCCGCGCTCCTGCTCCTGAACCATCCAGTCCATGGTGGCAGCGCCCTCATGGACCTCACCGATCTTGTGGGTCTTACCGGTGTAGTAAAGAATACGCTCGGTCGTGGTGGTCTTACCGGCATCGATGTGGGCCATGATGCCGATGTTACGGGTATCGGAAAGCTTGTACTTAGGCTTAGCCATGTTAGTTCCTTACCTTAACTTACCAACGATAGTGAGAGAACGCGCGGTTGGCCTCGGCCATCTTGAAGACGTCCTCACGCTTCTTGACGGAAGCGCCCAGGCCGTTGGAAGCGTCGAGAATCTCGTTGGCGAGACGCTCGGCCATGGTCTTCTCCTTGCGAGCGCGGGAGAAGTTGACGATCCAGCGGATACCCAGAGCGGTGGAACGACGGGAGTTGACCTCCATCGGGACCTGATAGGTAGCGCCACCGACACGCTTGGGCTTAACCTCGAGCGTGGGCTTGACGTTGTCCATAGCCTTCTTGAAGGTAGCGAGAGCGTCGCCACCCTCGGACTTCTCGGCAACGATCTCGAAAGCGGTGTAAACGATGCGCTCAGCGGTGGCCTTCTTGCCGTCAAGAAGGACCTTGTTGATGAGCTGAGTCACCAGGCGGTTGTTGTAAACGGCGTCAGGCTGAACCTCACGACGATTAGCTGCTGCACGACGCGGCATGTGAAATCTCCTTAAGTGTCTACCGTGCGGCGCTTAGGCGGCACACGGCGAAAGTATCAAAACGTTATCTGGCTTATTTGGCCTTGGGGCGCTTAGCACCGTACTTGGAACGGGCCTGCATACGGTTCTGGACCGGAGCAGCGTCGTAGGCGCCACGGATGACGTGATAACGGACACCAGGGAGGTCACGGACACGACCGCCGCGGACGAGCACGATGGAGTGCTCCTGCAGGTTGTGGCCCTCACCCGGGATGTAAGCAGTAACTTCGATGCCGTTGACAAGGCGAACACGGGCAACCTTACGAAGAGCCGAGTTCGGCTTCTTGGGGCTCGTGGTGAAGACGCGGGTGCACACGCCGCGCTTCTGGGAGTTGTGCTGCAGAGCAGCGTTCTTGGACTTCTTGGGCACGGAACGACGGCCCTGGCGAACCAGCTGGTTAATAGTAGGCAAAGCGTACTCCTTCTCGAATGATTCCAGCTTTCTGTAAAGTGCAACGGCTTGAATCGAGGGGTCAGCATCCCCCTACGAAACACGCAGTTCGATAGGATACGTGGCGTTAGCTGTGCCGTCAACAGACCACGCCGCCGGGCGTATCCAAAAATTGGTACATTTCCGCAAAGCCTACACAAAAGGAATCCCCTCCTGTGCGCTTGGGAGGATTCCCGGATCGGGCGGCCCAGGTTTTAAGTTTGCTGCTCTACAGTCCTGCGCAAGACGGAAAGCACATTAAGTGCTTTCCTTTGCGTGCGGAACTCGCGACAAACTTAAAACCTGGGCCGCCCGGTCCGGGAATCCGACGTGCTCGTTGGGGCAACGCCACCTGCCAAAAAGGGACAGGTTTATTTTGGTCGGTTTTATCTGGGGAAACGTCGCGCTCCGGCGGTGATCTGCTTTCGTCTTTCGCATGGAAATCGGCGGCGTTTTCGGAAGTATATCGCTCGGTCTAACCGTCCATTTAATGCAAAATGGGCCGCCTCCCCTAGTAGGAAGCGGCCCCAAATCTTACGAATAGATGATGGTAAAGGGTACTTCTGTTTCGGTCTCTCCTGTTGATGTGTATCTCGTGCCCTCAAGCGTTACTGAGACCACTTGATCGACATTGATCAGTTTTGTCGGCACCCAAATGTTCTCTCCGCTATTGCGTGCCATCGAAACATAGAAATTGTACGCCCCTGCGTCGTCATCTTCGATAATCTGCTCCGATCCATCCTTGTAGCTGACGGTCAGTTTATGATCAACTGCTTCATAGCCCAGATCATCGATGTGCGTCTGGATGGAAAACGGGCTAATCTCGAGAGGCGAGTCATCAGAGCGGAGTTCCTTTGTATCGACGTGCACTCCGACGTTAAACTCTGGCGTCGATACCTCGATCACCTTCGCATCCTCACCTTTGCCCTCCGTCCAGCTGATATTCCAGGTGACCGCATGTCCCAAATCTCGCTCGCGATTCCACGAGGCAAAGTACATCGTGCCATTAATGACCGTGTCGCTTGATGTGTCCTTATCAATTGTGCAGCGTGTGTCAGCCCATTCCTCGCCGAAGTTCATGCTGGGTGTACCGATGCCTTGTTCTTCTTCACCATAGAGAACAAGTTCGCCTGTCTCTGCTGCCGGCTTGTAGTAGTTAACGCCATTTGGATTGGACAACGTAAACGTCACGGCTCCGCAGCCGTTTTGGTCAATAGCCATCTCATGGATATCAAGCGTATAGCCGTTACCCTCGACGGACAGATTAACCTCCTGGACTGCACCCTCCAGGCTTTGGGGCGCGATGCCATCACCAAACTCTCTGGTGTAGGTATATTTAGTTCCCGATGAGCCTCCGTTGGTCCAGGTAATGGAATCCCCATTGCCGTGGTTTCCCCAGGCTGAGGCAAAATAGCTGGAATTGACAACGGCGTAGGCGACCCCTCCGGTCGCCAACACTCCGGCAAGACATCCGATTACGGCAACATACAGAGGTTTCGCGTGACCCTTTCGACGAAGCGGCTTTCCAGCCGCAGCATCAATAACACGGTCGGCAAGATCGCTATCGGCTTGGATGGACTCGAAGGCCTGCTTGATTTGATTGGATTTCACGGTCGCCCTCCTCTAGGATGAATTTGAGCTTCGATCGACCGCGAGCTAAACGCGTTCGAACGGTCGCGGCTGGTACATGCAACAACTCGGCAATCTCTGAGGTCGAAAAGCCCAGATAGTAATAGAGCACGATGGGAACACGGAATCGCTCCGGAAGTCGCATAACGTCTGACAGGACCGCCTTGGTCTCATCCTGCGCTGTCGAAAGCGACTCGGCCAGGTTCTCAATATCCTCCACACGCCTCCATGGCTTTCGAAAGAGCGATTTACATTCATTGATCGTGACCCGGATAAGCCAGCGGCGAAGATGCTCCCAACTCTCAAAATGTCCATCGCTTTTAAGCAGCTTAAGAAAGACATCCTGGGCAACATCGTCGGCGTCGGCACAATCGCGCAGGTACGTCAATGCGATCCGAAACACGACATCCCGGTGATCTTCGACCGCCTGTCTAAATGCCTGTTCTTCCATAATCACCTCCCGGTGACGTTAATGATTCTTGCTGAGGCCCTCACCATAGATACGCTTTGACCGAACGAAATGTTTCAAATTCAAGCAGGAATAACCTACCAAAAAAAACTCTGCCCCTTATTGGCAAGGGATCGACGGAACGCAACAGGTTGAGCATACGCAAGCGAGCGGCCCCCAGAGCGTACAAGGTGGCATGAAAAAGGCAGGGCATTGACCTTTTGGTCATGCCCTGCCTTTTGAATGACAGATTGTAGCTCTGGGGGCCGCGCAGCGACGGAGATCGCCGCCGTTCGTTAGAACGGCGGAACTAGTTACTCCTCGTCGTTGTCCTTGGCCTCTTCGGCGTCGTCGGTGTCCACGAGCTGGTTGAGCAGCTCATCGAGAGAAGCCATGTCCTCGTTGATCGCGCCGTTGGCGGGAGCCTTCTTGTCGTCGATCGGGGCGCCCAGGAGCTCCTCGTCGGCGTCGGCGTGATGCGTCGGAGCGGAGGTACCCAGCAGGATATCGTCCGGACCGTCGGGGCTAAAGACCATCTGCAGCAGCTGCGAGAGGTCTTCCTCGTCGGCAACGTCGTCGTTGTTCTCGAGGATGTAGAGCAGATCGTGGGCCTCGAGGCCGTCACGGAGCTCCTCGATCGCCTTGGCACCGATGCCATCGATGCGCAGCAGATCCTCCTCGGACTTGCCAACCAGGTCGCCAACCGTCTCGATGCCGACCTCGCTGAACTTGTTGGTCCAGCGCTGCGACACGCCCAGGTCGTCGAACAGGTACAGGCGAGCCTTCTCGGCGGAGATGGTGTGGCCGTTGCGGGTGAACGAACCGTCAGCACCGCCGAACTCGTCGTAGCCGGCCCAATCGAGCTGCTGCGGGAGCTGCTCGTCCAGGTCCTTGAGCTCCACAGGAGCCCACTCGGGCAGCGACTTGGCGTTGGGCGAAGCCGGGCCGTCGATGTCCACGTAGCCGTCGGCCGTACGATACGTCAGCTTGGCGTTGGCGTACGGCTTGAGGCCGGTACCGGCCGGAATCTTCTTACCGACGATGACGTTGGACTTAAGGTCGAGCAGGTGGTCGACCTTGCCCTCGATGGCAGCCTCGGTAAGGACGCCAGCGGTACGGATGAACGAAGCGCTCGACAGCCAGGAGTCGATGTTGGACGCGACCTTGAGCGTACCCAGGATGACGGGCTCGGCCACGGGAGCCTGACCGCCCAGACGGGCAACGCGCTCGACCTCGTCAGCGAACTCGTAGCGGTCGACGTACTGACCAAGCAGGTACTTGGAGTCACCGGGGTTGGTGATCTGAACGCGACGCAGCATCTGACGTGCGAGCACCTCGATGTGCTTGTCGTTCAGGTCGACGCCCTGGCTGGTGTAGACGTCCTTGACGCTCTCGACGAAGGTGTGCATCGTCGACTCGATGTCGGTCAGCTTGCGCAGGTTGCGGAAGTTGACGAAGCCCTTGGTGATCTGGTCGCCGGCGCGAACCTCGCAGCCGTCCTCGATCTCGGGCATAAAGCGCACCGAAGCGGGGACGCGACGCTCGTCGAGGACACGGGTGTGGTCCTCGGAGTCAGTGAGCGTCAGCACGTACTCGGACTTCTCGGGCTTAATCGAGAGGTGACCGGAGTACGGAGCCAGCTCGGCCTCGCGACCCAGGATCTTCTCGTTGACGTTGCCGACGATATCGAACATACGGCTGACCGTAGGCAGACCCTGCGTAATATCGTCGACGCCAGCGACGCCGCCGGAGTGAATGGTACGCATCGTAAGCTGCGTACCGGGCTCGCCGATGGACTGGGCGGCAATAATGCCGACCGCGGTACCGATGGCGACCGGACGACGGGTGGAAAGATCCCAGCCGTAGCACTTCTGGCACACGCCGTACTTGGAGCGGCAGGTGAGCAGCGCGCGAAGCTTGACCTTCTTAAGGCCCGCATCGACCATCTTCTGGATGTCGGCGACCTTCTCGATGTAGCCGTCCTGCTCAAAGAGCACGGTGCCATCGGGAGCCACGACGTCCTCAATGAAGCAACGGCCGACGAGGTCGGTGTTGAGGTCGGTGGTGCCGGGGATGATGAGGTTGTAGGTGACGCCCTCGTGCGTACCGCAGTCCTCCTCGCGGACGATGACGTCCTGGGCCACGTCGACCAGACGACGGGTCAGGTAACCAGAGTCCGAGGTGTGGGATGCGGTATCGACCAGGCCCTTACGGGCGCCGTAGGTCGAAATGAAGTACTCGAGCGGCAACAGGCCCTCGCGGAAGTTCGCCTTAATGGGAAGGTCGATCGTCTCGCCGGACATGTCTGCCATCAGGCCACGCATGCCGCCGAGCTGACGCAGCTGGGTCTTAGAACCACGGGCGCCGGAGTCGGCCATCATATAGAGCGGGTTCTCCTCGTCGAACAAGTCGAGCATGAGCGCTGCAACCTTGTCGGTACAAGCGGTCCACTCGTTAACGACTTCGATGTGGCGCTCCGTCTCGTTGATGAAGCCCTCCTCGAAGTACTCGTTGATCTGGTCGACGTTGGCCTGGGCGCGATCGAGCAGCTCCTGCTTCTCGGCAGGGATGAGAGCGTCCCACACCGAGATGGTGAGGCCGGCGCGGGTAGCGTAGTGGAAGCCGGAGTACTTGATGGCGTCGAGGATCGGGCCGACCTTGGCCTCGGGGTAACGATCGCAGCAGTCGGCAACCAGCTTGGCCACATCGCCCTTGACCATCTTGTAGTTCATGAACTCATAGTCTTCGGGCAGGCACTGGCGGTTGAAGATGATGCGGCCGATAGAGGTCTCGAAGCGCGCGGTCTTGTTGCCGGTGACGTCGTAGTCGACGAACTCGTTCTTGCCGTTCTTGACGCGGAAGATACGGGTGCCGTCCTCGTTGATGACGTTGGCATCGGCAGCGGACACGCGAACCTGGATCTTGGCCTGCATGTCGACCTCGGAACGGCAGTCATAGGCGTGCAGCGCGTCGTCGAAGCTGGCGAACACGTGGTTCTCGCCCGGCAGACCCTCGCGGACCTGGGTGAGGTAGTACACACCAATGATCATGTCCTGCGAAGGGATGTTAACCGGCTTGCCGGATGCCGGCGAGCGCAGGTTGTTCGCAGAGAGCATGAGCACGCGAGCCTCGGCCTGAGCCTGGCTGGATAGCGGCACGTGGACAGACATCTGGTCGCCGTCGAAGTCGGCGTTGAAGGGCGAGCAGACCAGCGGATGCAGGTGGATAGCCTTGCCCTCGACCAGCACCGGCTCAAAGGCCTGGATGGACAGACGGTGCAGGGTCGGTGCACGGTTGAGCAGCACGACGCGGCCGTCGATGACCTCTTCGAGGATGTCCCACACAAAGGTGGCACCGCGGTCGATAGCGCGCTTGGCGCCCTTGATGTTCTCGACCTTGCCAAGCTCGACCAGGCGCTTCATGACGAAGGGCTTGAAGAGCTCCAGCGCCATGGTCTTGGGCAGACCGCACTGGTGCAGCAGCAGCTTGGGGTCGGTAACGATTACCGAACGGCCGGAGTAGTCGACACGCTTGCCCAGCAGGTTCTGACGGAAACGACCCTGCTTGCCCTTGAGGGCCTCGGCGAGCGACTTGAGCGGGCGACCGCCACGGCCAGAGACCGGGCGACCACGACGGCCGTTGTCGAACAGGGCGTCCACGGACTCCTGGAGCATGCGCTTCTCGTTGTTCACGATGATCGCAGGGGCATCCAGGTCGAGCAGGCGCTTGAGTCGGTTGTTACGGTTGATCACGCGACGGTACAGGTCGTTGAGGTCGGACGCGGCGAAGCGGCCGCCATCGAGCTGGACCATCGGGCGCAGATCGGGCGGAATGACCGGAATGACATCCAGGATCATGTTCGCGGGGCTGTTGCCGCCCTTCAGGAAGGCGTCAACGACCTCGAGGCGCTTAACGGCCTTCTCGCGCTTCTGCTTTTGGGAGTCCTCGTCGGCGATGATAGCCTTGAGCTTCTCGGCCTCGGAGGGGAGGTCGATGGCAGCGAGCAGGTCGCGAACGGCCTCGGCACCCATACCACCCTTGAAGTACATGGAGTAGTAACGGGTCATCTCGCGGAACAGCGGCTCATCGGAGATGAGGTCGCGCTCGGTGAGCTTCATGAAGGCGTTGAAGGCGTCCGTGCGGAGCTGCTTATCGTCCTTGCACTCTTCCTCGATGTCGACGATGCCAGAGGCGATCTCCTCGGGGGTCAGCGGCTCCTCGTCGGAGAACTCGTCAAAGTTCTCGGGGTTGCCCTGCTCCTTGAGGGACTCGATCTGGCGGGCGCACTCGGCATCGATCTCTTCCAGATCGGCGGCGAGCTCCTCGCGCAGGTCGTCAGCGTCGGCCTCGCGAGCTTCGTAGTCGACCTCGGTGATGATGTAGCTGGCAAAGTACAGAACCTTCTCGAGATCCTTGGACTTGATGTCGAGCATACGACTCATCGGGAAGCTCGTGGGGCTCTTGAAGTACCAGATGTGGGACACGGGAGCGGCGAGCTCGATGTGACCCATGCGCTCGCGACGAACCTTGGCCGAGGTGACCTCGACGCCGCAGCGCTCGCAGACGATGCCCTTAAAGCGGATGCCCTTGTACTTGCCGCAGGAGCACTCCCAGTCCTTGGCGGGACCGAAAATCTTCTCGCAGAACAGGCCGTCCTTCTCGGGCTTGAGGGTACGGTAATTGATGGTCTCCGGCTTCTTGACCTCACCGTGCGACCAGGAACGGATCTGGTCGGCGGAGGCAAGGGAGATCTTTACCGAGTCAAAATCAGTAGCTTCGAAATCTGCCACAGTCAACTACTCCTTATCAGTGGTCGTGGCGGCGACAGCCTCGGGTGCCTCGGCGGTCTCGGCATCCTGGGCCTCGACGTCGGTGTCAACGCCGGCGAGCGCAGCCAGGTCGTCGAGAGCAGAGGTTTCCTCGGCGGTCACAGGGGCGGAGGCGTCCTCGTCGGCATCGTGCATGGGCTCGATGTCCAGTGCGAGGGAACGGATCTCCTTGACGAGAACCTTGAAGGACTCGGGGATACCCGGAACCGGGACGTTCTCGCCCTTGACGATGGACTCGTAGGTCTTGACGCGGCCCACGGTATCGTCGGACTTGACGGTCAGGATCTCCTGCAGGACGTTGGCAGCACCGTATGCGTACAGTGCCCAAACTTCCATCTCGCCGAAGCGCTGGCCGCCGAACTGAGCCTTGCCGCCCAGCGGTTGCTGGGTAACCAGGCTGTAAGGGCCGGTCGAACGGGCGTGGATCTTGTCGTCGACCATGTGGCCGAGCTTGAGGATGTAGGACGTACCCACGGTAATAGGCTCGCGGAACTCCTCGCCGGTGCGGCCGTCGAACAGGCGGGTCTTGCCGCGCTCGTCAAGCTGGGTGACAAACTCGGGGCGCATGTGATCGCCAAAGGCAGCGGTGGCCTTGTTGAGCATGTTCTTGTTGGCGCGACGGATGACCTCGGCGATCTCGTCCTCCTTGGCGCCGTCGAAGACGGGCGTCGAGACGAAGAACGGACCGGGGACATACTTGTCGGAGTCGGCATCCTCGGTATCCCAACCGCAGGCAGCAGCCCAGCCAAGGTGGCACTCGAGCAGCTGGCCGACGTTCATACGCGAAGGAACGCCCAGCGGGTTGAGGATAACGTCGATCGGGGTACCGTCAGCCATGTAGGGCATGTCCTCGACCGGCAGAACGTTACAGATAACGCCCTTGTTGCCGTGGCGACCGGCGATCTTATCGCCCTGCTGGATCTTACGACGCTGGGCGACGTAGACGCGCACCTGCTCGTTGACGCCGGGGGCCAGGTCGTCGCCGTTCTCGCGGCTAAAGCGGACGACGTCGATGACGCGGCCATAAGCGCCGTGAGGCATCTTAAGGGAGGTGTCGCGAACATCGTGAGCCTTGGCACCGAAGATGGCGCGCAGCAGGCGCTCCTCGGCGGTCAGAGCGCTCTCGCCCTTAGGCGTGACCTTGCCGACCAGGATGTCACCAGGGCCGACCTCGGCGCCGATGCGGATGATGCCGTCCTCGTCGAGGTTGGCAAGCATGTCCTCGGAGAGGTTCGGGATCTCGCGAGTGATCTCCTCGGGGCCGAGCTTGGTGTCGCGGGCGTCGATCTCGTGACGGGTGATATTGATGGTCGTCAGCAGGTCCTCGGCCACCAGGCGCTCGGACACGACGATACCGTCCTCGTAGTTGAAGCCTTCCCACGGCATGTATGCCACGGTGAGGTTCTGACCCAGTGCGAGCTCGCCATGATCGGTCGAAGGACCGTCAGCCAGGGGCTCGCCCTGCTCAACGGTGTCACCGACGCGCACGAGCGGACGGTGGTTGATGCAGGTGGACTGGTTGGAGCGCTGGTACTTGGCCAGGTGATACTCGTCCATGCCGCCGGCATGCTTGACGATGATCTTGGCGGCGTCGGCAAAGATGACCTCGCCGGCGTTCTTGGCCAGGGTGACCTCGCCGGAGTCCAGAGCGGCGCGACGCTCCATGCCGGTACCGACATAGGGAGCGGCAGGGTGAACCAGCGGCACGGCCTGGCGCTGCATGTTAGCGCCCATCAGCGTACGCTTGGCGTCGTCGTGCTCGAGGAACGGGATCAGCGTGGCTGCGACGGAGAGCATCTGACGCGGCGAGACGTCCATGTAGTCGACGTCCTCGACAGGCACGTCGGCGGGAGCGCCGAAGGAGCCGTCGAAGTCGCGGGTACGGGCGATCACGGTGTGCGGGCGGACAAGCTTGCCCTCGGCATCGGTCGTGATGAACTCGTTGGTCTTGGGATCGAGCGGCGTGTTGGCCGGCGCGATGACGTGCTTCTCTTCCTCGTCAGCGGTCATCCAGTCGATCTGGTCGGTGGCAACGCCGTTCTCGACGCGACGGAACGGAGCCTCAATGAAGCCGTACTCGTTGACGCGAGCGTAGAGGGCGAGCGAGCCGATCAGGCCGATGTTGGGGCCTTCGGGGGTCTCGATCGGGCACATGCGGCTGTAGTGCGAATTGTGAACGTCGCGGACGGCCGTCGGCACGTTGGTGCGGCGGCTGGAGCCCGACTTGTGGCCGGCAAGACCACCAGGGCCGAGTGCGGACAGACGGCGCTTGTGGGTCAGACCGGTCAGGGGGTTCGCCTGGTCCATGAACTGCGAGAGCTGCGAGGAACCGAAGAACTCCTTGATGGAGGCCACGATCGGGCGGATGTTGATGAGCGACTGCGGGGTGATCTCGTCGATATCCTGGGAGCTCATGCGCTCGCGGACGACGCGCTCCATACGGCTCATGCCGATACGGAACTGGTTGGCGACGAGCTCGCCGACGGTACGGATGCGGCGGTTGCCGAAGTGGTCGATGTCGTCGACCTTGAAGCCCTGCTCGCCGGCAGCGAGGGACAGGAGGTAGCGCAGCGTCGCGACGATATCCTCGTCGGTGAGCACCGTGACCTCTTCCTCGGTGGTGAGGTTGAGCTTCTTGTTGACCTTGTAACGACCGACGCGGGCCAGGTCGTAGCGCTGCGGGTTAAAGAGCAGACCCTCGAGCAGGCTGCGGGAAGCGTCCACGGTGGGAGGCTCGCCCGGGCGCAGACGACGGTAGATCTCGATGAGGGCGTCCTCGCGAGTGAGGGCGGTGTCGCGCTCCAGGGTGCGCTTGATCACATCGGAGTTGCCGAGCAGCTCGATGATGTCGTCGTTGGTGACGGCGATGCCAAGGGCGCGCAGGAACATCGTGGCGCTCTGCTTGCGCTTACGGTCGATGGAGACCATGAGCTGGTCGCGCTTGTCGACCTCAAACTCAAGCCAGGCACCGCGGGACGGAATGATCTGGGCCTTGTAGATCTGCTTGCCCGAATCCATCTCGGAGCTGTAGTACACGCCCGGGGAGCGGACGAGCTGCGAGACGACGATACGCTCGGTACCGTTGATGATGAAGGTGCCCTGATCGGTCATCATGGGGAAATCGCCCATGAAGACGAGCTGCTCCTTGATCTCGCCGGTCTCCTTGTTGGTGAGACGGACGTCGGTCAGAAGCGGAGCCTGATAGGTCATATCCTTCTCGCGGCACTCCTCGACGGTGTGCGCGGGGTCGCCGAACTGATGCTCGCCGAAGGTAACCTCGAGAACATGGTTCTGGCTCTGGATGGGGCTGGATTCCTTGAACGCCTCACGAAGGCCCTCGTCCTTAAAACGCTCAAAGGATTCCCTTTGAACAGAGATAAGGTTGGGGAGCTCCATGGCCTCCGGGATTTTCCCGAAGCTGACGCGCTTGCGCTCAGTGGCAGTGTATGCGTAGGTCACCAGGTTTTTCCTCCTTCACGGAAATGCTCGGTGGGTTGGCGAGGCATAGCTTCGCCAGTTATCGCAACCTAATAGTTTATCAGGTACCGACCGTTGGGCAAGAAAAGCCTTGACGCGATTGAGTTTTTGGAGTAGCAAAGTTTTTCGACGGAAAAGGTGCAGGTAAATAGGTGTGCATCGAACATCTGTTCATATAATTTCTGTGAACAGAGTTGCTGGTGCGCGCCGCTGAATGGCGGAATGGCGGCGAGGGTTGATCAGGCGGAAACTGTATCCCGTTTTGAGGCCTCAAACTGGGTCGCAGTTTCCGATTGAGCCCTGTCTGGGAAACTGCATCCCGTTCTGAGCCGATATTCCGGGTCGCAGTTTCCGCTAGGAGCCTCAGCCGGAAAGCGCATCCCAGAATTCGACCGAAGGGTGGGACGCGCTTTCCGGCAGGATGCGACAAAGGGACCGCCGCTTTACCACATCCGTTTGGCAATGTTGCGCAACAGATTCTTCGAATCCGGCATGAAGATACTGGATAGTTACCTATAGCCTAAAGAAAGGATCGCTATGTTTAAGAGCATCCGAAAAGGCGGAAGGATTGCCGCAGTCACAATCGGCATCGTAGCGGCGCTGGCCCCGCTGGCTACCCCACCCGCAGCATTAGCAGACGGCCTGCCGACACCGGAGCTGGAGAAGTCGCTAACTGTCGACGTCGAAGGCCAAGATTCGAGTGCATGGCTCACAGACGACGGCAATTATGCCATCATCGACGACTGTGACTATGATCTTGACGATAACGATAATAATGTATATTACGGTTATTCACGGCTTGATCTTAAGAGCGGCGAAGTCACTCCTATCGACATACCGAAATCCTGTCTATCCGATGTTCAGAGTACTTGGAACAACAAGTATCTTTATTGGCTGGAGGACGGCAAGGTCATCGTCTATTCCGTCGAAGATCAACAACGGGCCGCTTACTCTATACCCATAAAGAAATTAGAGGCCGGCAGCATCGACCTTAATGAAGACGGAAACAGCTTGACTGCCTATTGTTCGAATGGCAAATACGGGGATTTTTGCGTTTTCAATCTGCGATCAAATAAGAAAACATTTACGTACAAGTTCGAAAAAGACGATGTGAATGCCGTCCTCTCAAGGGATGGAAAGCGTTTGTATGTCTGCTCGAATCGAAAGCTCAAGATAATCGACATTCCCGATGGCTCCACGTCAATTAAAGAGATACCAGGCAACGCCCAATGCAATGGGGTAACTAGGGCATACGGGTCCGATAAACTACTCATAGGGACTGCCAGCGACGATGACGATTCGCCATATACGATCTATTTCATGGCGGATTACGATGGCAACATCGATAAAGTAGCCGACGGTAATAAAATTTATATCTACAATTGGGGAGAGAATTGGGGGAAATATTTTCTAGCCCTTACCGGCGAAAACTACGACACTATTGTTATTGACCCAAACACCGGGAAGCAAATTCGATATTTAATAAAAAACGACGACGAGGACTGGACTGATAATTACGACATCTCGAGAGACGGCAATATCGTGCTGGCCTCGATCTCAAACGACAGTTCAACCGTCATTCGCCTCATCGATACCCAGACAGGCCAGAGGGTCGACAGTAAAACTAAATCGGATAGCTATTGCTTCCCCGAGTTCGTCGATAACGACCAAAAAATCTACGTGGACTATTCCGATACCGAAGACCCCACGAAGATGCACATCGACGTCTACAAGTCGAATATCAACTATAGCCCGATCGAGAAACTCATCTTCTTTGCCCAGGACAACATGCCAATCGTTGTTGGCGGTGGGATTGCGGCTGTCCTGATGATCATCGGCGGCATCGCAGTCGTTTGCATCCGTCGCAAAAAGCGCGCCGCAGCTCAAACAAGCATCGCTGGCACCGCACCCAAAGCAAAGAAGCATAAACGCAGCCGCCACAAGAAGTATGCCCAGCAGGGACAGGTCGCTCAACAGTCTTCTGCTGGTTCAGCATTTGATACACAATGGCAATCATCAGGGGAGCCCCTCGCGGTCATGCCCCAGCAGCCGGTCGCATCTTCTACCCCGAAATTCTGCCGCCACTGCGGCACCCCGCTCGTGCCAGAAGCCAAGTTCTGCCCCAAATGCGGCCATCCGTTCGAATAGCATCTGACAAGCAAACCCGCAGCTAAATCGGGCCGCCCCTCACGAGACGGCCCTTTTGCTCGGAAGACCAGCGAACGACACCGTCATGAACGAGCGCCAAGTTGTTCGTGACAGATCAGGCGGAAACTGCGGCCCAGTATTCAGCCAAATAGCGGAATGAAGGTTCCGGACCCGCAATCGTAGCTAGCATAAAAAAAACGGGTGCAGACCGAAGTCCGCACCCGTAAATGTCGATGCCCGAAGAATTACTTGCGCATCAAGCCACCGCGCTCGTCGATGGCGTCCCAGAAGGCGCTGGCAAAGCGAGGATCGCTTGCGGCCATGAGGGCGTTGGTGGCCATCCAGCCAGACGGGGTGCCGGTGTCGTAGCCCGAGAGCGGGTCGATGACGACAGCGTACATGGCCTCGCGGTCGAGCGAGCGGGCCATGGCGTCGGTGAGCTGGATCTCGCCGCCCTTGCCGGCCTGCTGGTCGGCGAGCAGGTCCATGACCAGCGGGCTCAGCAGATAGCGGCCGACGATGTACAGATTGGACGGAGCCGCCTCGGGAGCAGGCTTCTCGACCAGCCCGCCGATGCGCCAAACGGCACCGGGCTCGTCGTCGGCAGCATTCTCGAAGCCCTCGAGCGAGCCAACGCGATCGCCGGCGATGACGCCATAGCGGCTGACTTCCTCGGGAGCGCACGCGGCAACGGCGATAACCGAAGCGCCACCGTGCTCCTTGGAGACAGCAAGCATCTTGTCGCAGATGTCGCGGTTTGGCACAACGTAGTCGCCCAGAAGAACCAGGAAGTTCTCCCCTGCCACGGCGTCGGCAGCAGAGCGAATGGCATGACCGAGGCCCTTGGGCTCGTACTGATAACGGAAGTCGACCGGCATGCCGCCCGCATGGGCAACAGCATCGGCGTAAGCATCCTTACCGCGCTCGCGCAGCAGATTCTCAAGCGAACGATCGGGCTGGAAGTAGCTCAGCAGCTCGGGCTTACCAGGAGAGGTAACGATGATGGCGTCATCGACCTCCTCGGGGTCGAGCGCCTCCTCAACGACATACTGGATGACCGGCTTGTCGAGCACCGGCAGCATCTCTTTGGGCGTGCACTTAGTGCCAGGCAGAAAACGCGTGCCAAGACCGGCGGCGGGGATGATTGCCTTCATGTTATTCAAGGATCCTTTCACAGGCGCAGAATGCGCCCTGTGCGTGCGGCACGGCGGCCGCAGACCAAATTGCGATACCGAAGTATCTTACCGCCGGAGACATACGTCGCCGTAAGGCAAACGCAATTCTTCAGCAGGTCAACGCAAATTATTGCGCGAATGGTGCAATTTTATCGCCCAACGGTAGCGATTCCAAAGCGCCGCAAACGACAGCAATTTGCATACCGAGCCAGCAAAATAGAGGGGCCAAAACAAAAAAGACGGGGCTCGCAATGCGAACCCCGTCTGCAAAGAAATCTGGCGAGAAAGCCTGATTACTTGAGGGTGACAGCAGCGCCAGCAGCCTCGAGCTTCTCCTTGGCAGCCTCGGCGTCCTCCTTCTTGGCACCCTCGAGAACAGCCTTGGGAGCGCCCTCGACGACCTCCTTGGCCTCCTTCAGGCCAAGGTTGGTGAGCTCACGGACGGCCTTGATGACCTGGATCTTGTTGTCGCCGAAGCCCTCGAGCACGACGTCAAACTCGGTCTTCTCCTCGGCCTCAGCAGCGCCAGCAGCGGGAGCGGCGACAACAGCGGCAGGAGCAGCGGCGGAAACGCCGAAGGTGTCCTCGATAGCCTTGACGAGCTCGGAAGCCTCGAGAAGGGTCATTTCCTTAAGAGCATCGATGATCTCATCGGTGGTAAGCTTAGCCATTTCTAAGTCCTTTCGGTTTCCGTGCGAATGCACGGAGATCAGTTAAAACACGGCGCGAATGCGCCAGGGGTGCGGCGTTGCCGCCGCGGGTGAAAACAGCAACTAGGCTGCCTTCTGCTCGGAGACCTGCTGGATCGAACGAGCGAGACCAGAGGAAACGCCGTTGACGCAGACAGCGATGTCGCGAGCGAAACCGGAGATGAGACCGGCGATCTGGCCGAGAAGCTGATCCTTGGTGGGCAGCTCGGCGATAGCCTTAACATCATCAGCGGAAACGGCCTTGCCGTCGGAGATACCGCCCTTGATCTCAAGGACGCCCTTGGACTTAGCGGAGAAGTCCTTAAGGGTCTTAGCGGCCTCGACCGGCTCGGTCTCGTAGAACACATAAGCGACGGGGCCGGCGAGGATCTCGTCGAGCTCGGGCTGCTCCTGGTTCTTGAGAGCGATCTTGACCAGGTTGTTCTTGTAGACCTTCATCTCGGCGCCGCACTCGCGAAGCTGATGACGCAGCTCCTGAGCCTGCTTAACCGTCAGACCGTTGTAGTTGACGACGAACAGACCGGCGTTCTCGGCGATACGGGACTCGATCTCTGCAACCTTGTCGATTTTGTACTGCTGGGGCATGAATTACACCTCCTCGAATTCTTTCCGGGCACGGTCCGCCACAAGGACGTGACGGGGGCATGTCCAAAAAGAAAGCCCCCGCGCTGCATGAGCGACGGGGGCGAGAAGACATATCTACTCGACCACCTCGGCTGGCGGGATATCCCATTAAGCTCGCGGGCGATGCCCGTTTGCACCGGCTGTCTCTGGCAGCGGATTCGTGCGTGAACCGAAAGTATTATGGCGGGGACCCCGGCGTCGGTCAACGGGCGCGAGGATTCGTACACAAACCCTGCATACGCTCCGGTCCGAGGGGCCGGGTTGAGATTTTCGCTCGGTCAAGTCCTGGCTCGCACGAAGGCCACATTAAGTGGCCTTCGGCTCGTGCGGAATCTACGAAAAACTTACCCGCGTCGCCCGGCCAGGTCCTGCGGTGACTTGCTTGCCGCATGGATGGCGTCTTGGCGTCTGGATACTTGGCTGATAGTTTGGAATGAAGGGGGCTCCTTGTTGGCAAGGAGCCCCCTTCTGTTTTGGTTACTTTGGGGTTGTTGGTATGTCTTTACTTGGCATCGGCCCAGGTTATGCCGGTGCTGGCTTCGGCGATTAGGGGAACGCGGAGGTCCACTACGTGCTCCATGACGTCGCGGACCATGGTGGTTAGGCGCTCGACTTCGTCGATGGGGCACTCAAAGTCCAGTTCGTCGTGCACTTGCAGGATCATGTGGGCGGCAAAGCCTTCTTCTTCCAGGCGACGACTTACGCGGGCCATGGCGATCTTGATGATGTCTGCTGCGGTGCCCTGCATGGGATGGTTCATGGCCGTGCGCTCGCCAAAGCCGCGGAGTTGCGGGTTTTTGGCCTTGAGCTCGGGAATATGGCGTCTGCGGCCATACATGGTCTCGGCGTAGCCCGTCTGCTTGGCGCGCGCCACCACGTTGTCGAGGAACGTACGCACGCCCGGGTAGGCCTCGTAGTAGCGGTCGATCATGTCGCGCGCCTCGGCCATCGAGATATGCAGCGACTGCGACAGGCCGTAGGCCTGCTGGCCATACACGATGCCAAAGTTCACGGCCTTGGCGCGACTGCGCAGGTCGGGCGTTACCTCGGACACCGGCACACCAAACACGCGCGCCGCCGTCTCGGCATGGAAGTCCTCGCCCTCGTTAAAGGCGCGCACCAAGTGCTCGTCACCCGAGAGATGTGCCAGCAGACGCAGCTCGATCTGCGAGTAGTCCACCGCCAAAAAGACGCTTCCCTCGCCTGCCGAAAACGCCGTCTTGACGGTACGCCCCAGCTCCGAGCGCGTCGGAATGTTTTGCAGATTAGGGTCGCTCGAAGACAGACGCCCCGTCGCGGTGATGGTCTGGTTGTACGTGGTGTGCACACGACCGTCACCGCGGCGCAGCGGGCCCAACGTGTCCAGATAGGTTGACTTGATCTTGGACTTCTCGCGCCAGTCTAAGATCAAACGAACAATCTCGTGGTCACGGGCAAGATCACTCAGTACCTTGGCATTGGTCGAATAGTAACCGCGCTTGGTCTTTTTGAGACCCTTGGTCGGAAGGCCCATCACATCAAAGAGCACATGCGAAAGTTGCATGGGGCTGCCGATGTTAAAGGTCTCGTCACCGGCAAGGTCGCGAATGCTTCGTTCGACCTCGGTGATCTGGGTCGCCAGACCCTCGGACAGACTGTGCAGGCGGTCGGGGTCCACGAGCATGCCCGCGCGCTCCATCTTGGCAAGTACCGGAACGAGCGGCATCTCGATGCCATCGAACACGTTGGCGGCGTTCTCACGGGCCATGCACTCGCGCAACGGCGCCACGAGCGCCAGCGTCAGAGCCGCAGTACGGGCGGCAGGCGCCGGAGCGTCCTCACCAGCACCCTCTGCACCGCGCGCCGCAGGCAACGCCATCTGCAGATAGGTATCGGCCAGATATGCCTCATCGAACTCGGAGCGATCGGAATCCAGCAGATAGGCAGCGACCACGGTATCGAAGATACGCGTGGAATCGGCAGCGAGCGGATCCATGAGCTCGGGCTCAGAAGAATCGATGGGCGAAAGCTCGTGCAGCAGCGCTTTCGTATCCGGGCTCGCCACGCGGCCCTCCATAAACAGGCGCGCAAGCACGCCGGCGATCACACCGTGAGCGAAGTTGAAGCCCTCAACCTCAGCCGCCGCACAGCTGTCGCCCTCCTCGAGCGCGAACAGGCCCTTGGACGTCGCCAACCACAGCGTGCGCGTCAGCCCAAAGAGCGCGCCCTCTTCCTTGTCGTCGTCCACCACGGCGGCGACCCACTCGCCGGCATCAATCGCGCGGGAGACCTCAGCCGCAACGGCACCAAGCGCGTCGGCATCGCCGGCGGCTGCGCGAACCATAGCAGGTATCTCAAACACACTGGAGGCAGCAGTCCCGCCCTCGCCGCCGATCAGCGCCAAGAAACGGTTCTGCATGGCGGTGATACCAAGCGTACCCAGCGCCGCGGACACTTCGTCGGCAGAAAACGCCGGGAAGGACGTCGCCTCAAAGTCGAGCTCGACGGGCGCATCGGTGCGAATTGTCGCAACCTTGCGGCTCAGTAGTGCGTCATCGATGTGTGCACGCAGGTTCTCGCCCATCTTGCCCTTGACCTCATCGGCATGCGCGATGACTTCGTCCAGGCTACCGTACTTCGCAATGAGCGCACTCGCCTTTTTGGGACCGATGCCCGGTACACCGGGGATGTTGTCGGACGTATCGCCCTTTAGACCGTAAAAATCGGGCACGAGCGCCGGCGTAATGCCGTGATACAGGTCGTCCACGCTCTCGGGCGTCATAATCGCCACGTCGGACAGGCCCTTGCGGGTCGAGACCACGTTGACGTGCTCGGTCACGAGTTGATACATGTCGCGGTCGCCGGTCACCAGTAGCATGTCGCAGCCGGCCTCTTCACCCAGGCGCGCCATGGTTCCCAGGATGTCATCGCCTTCCCAGCCTTCGGACTGCAGAATCGGCACGTTGAGCGCGGCGAGCAGCTCCTTAATCATAGGGAACTGCGCATGCAGATCGGGGTCCATGGGCGGGCGTTGCGCCTTATACTGCGGCAGCATCTCC